>DAOTAC010000180.1:0-5263 GCA_035382325.1 Bacillota bacterium
TCTATAGGAGACGCGCCGGAGATGTAGCTGCCCACGCCGAACGAGTCGGCTCCCGCAGCCGACAGTTCCACTATACGCTCGGGGGTCACGCCTCCCGAGACGAATATCTTGACATGGCTGAACCCGGCCTGATCCAGGCGGGCGCGCACTTCGCGCACTAGATCCACTGTTACCCCGCCCCGCTCGCCCGGGGTGTCGAGCCGAATGCCCTGCAGTCGCTCGCGAAGCGCCTCCGCGACGCGCAGTGACTCCTCGGCTTCGTCTTTGAATGTGTCGACCAGGATGATCCGAGCGTCTCCCGGAGGCATCTCACGATCGTACACCTTGGCAACTTCCACAGTGTCGCCGGCTATCAGGAAGACCGCATGGGGGACTGTTCCCTTAGGTTCGACGCCGGCTAGTTTCGCGCCGAGGATGCAGCTGGCGCCATCGGCGCCGCCCACCACTGCAGCCCGCTCCATCACCGGAGCGACCGCCGGGTGGAGGTGGCGCGCGCCAAAGCATATGAACGGCTTGCCGCCTGCCGCGTCGCGTATATCTCGGGCCGCTGTAGCCCACGCGCTTGAGCTGGCGAGTATTCCAAGGAGTGCAGTCTCATATATGCCGAACTCGGAGTATTTGCCCCGGATTCGCATGACGGTCTGCTTGGCTTCGAACGGTTCTCCCTCGGGCATTGCCCATACCTCGACATCCGTATCCTGTAGGAGGTTCATGCACTCGTCGATCCCCGCCAGAACGCCACGTTTCCTCGGGAATATCTCGGCCGTAACCCGAGTGTCGGCGAGCCCCATCGAGTCCAGTATCTGCCGGGTCTTCACAAAGTACAGATCCGTAGTGTAGCCGTTGATAATCTCATCGTGCGTCGCCGAGAAGAGACGTCGGGCTGGATCCACGGTGAACTCCTTCACCTGCGAGAGATTAGCGACCTTGCCTGGAGTGTCCATCTACACAACTACCCCCCGGACAATTCCCATTACAGAGTGATTATAGCACACGTGGCGGCGCATTGCCGGGCCACCGTGATCGATAGGCCCTGAGGTAGAGCCTATGTGCTCTACTCACCCGGTCCACGTATCGGGCAGTCTCCCCAAACGGTATCTGCTCCAGATCGTCGATGCTCCCCGACCATCTTCCGCCGGATAGCCACTTTTCCACATTGCTCGGGCCACCGTTGTAGGCTGCCAGAGCTACAGTTAGGTTGCCCTCGAACTGGTTCAGAAGTTGCCTGAGATACCATGCGCCTATCCTAATGTTGACTTCGGGCTCGAACAGGAAGTCGTCGGAGTACCCTTCGATCCCCAGGCACCCGGCAGCCCACCGCCCGGTATCCGGCATGAGCTGCATCAAACCCCGGGCGCCCTTTGACGACACCGCATCTGGCTGGTACCGGCTCTCCACTCTCATGATAGCGGCCACGAGAAAAGGATCTAGGTCGTGCCGGCGCGAGTACACGGTGATCAGGTCCTGGTATTGAATGGGGTTGAGCATGCGCTGAACCCACGGATTACCGACCGCTATTGAGGCCAGCATGCCGAGCACAGCCAGAATCGCCACCATCCGTATCAACCTCGCAAGCGTCTTCAGCATCTCACCAACTCCGACTACACCCATATGCCGATGCAGCGTGTTTCATCATGCGCCGAATCATCTTTTCCTACGCTTCGGGTTCGCAGTGCAGGCGACTGCTCGCGAGCAGGTCACGGCTATCCACAGCTACCCGATAGCAACAGGTGCCACACCTTGTCCACCTGCGCCTCGACCTGCTCCAGCGGGCAGTCGGTGCGGATCACAAAATTGGCACGAGCCAGCATTTGCTCGGCCGATCGCTGCGCCCGCACCCGGGCGAGCGCCTCGCCCACGGCAATGCCGTCGCGCTCGGAAATCCTATCGGCCTGCACCTGTTCACTGGCCACAACGACTACTACCGCGTCCGTGAGCTTGGTCAATCCCGACTCAAAAAGCACCGCCGCATCGATCACCGCCACAGACGGGGGTGCACTGCTGCCCGCGAGTCCAGTTATCCAGGCGTCCACCTCGCGCACAAGGGCTGGGTGGGTAATCTTGTTCAGAAGCTCCAGTGCAGCCGGATCCGAGAAGACCTTTCGGCCAAGCCTACGCCGGTCAAGCCCGCCGTCAGGCAGGAGGTATTCGCGACCAAAGGCCCTCTCGATCTCGGCCAGAATAGGCGAGCCGGGGTGGACCACTTCCCTGGCCACCCAATCGACATCGAGGCAGACCGCTCCCCGACTGGCGAACATGCGTGCCACCGTACTCTTGCCCGCCCCGCTTCTCCCTGTCAGGCCCACGACTATCATGTCCACCCCTCCCGGCTGCCGCCGTGCCCGGCACTGAGCCGACATGCGCAAGGAGCCCAATACCGCACGAGCCGCTATATGATCGAAGCCAGGCCCATGAATGTAAGTATAACGCCTGGAGTGATACTGAGCCATACCCCGCCCCATCCTTCAGGCACACGCCGCCCCACTGCTATGCCTCCTGCAAAACCGCCGAGTGTCATCATCCCCACTGCGAGAGCTACAATGATCCAGCTCGCCCCGCCTAGCCCTGCCGCAAGGCCGGTGCCAAATGTGTCCAGGGCAAGAGCGGACCCGAGCAGCACGGCCTCACCCGCGCCCAGCTGGCCCGAACGGTCAACGTCCGCTATCTCGGGGCACCGCATGACCTGTATCATCACCCCAAGCGGCCTTACACGCAGCGACAGCAGAAGATCAGCTCCACTGGCCACGTTGTTGCGCCTTCGATCCCTGATTCCCTCCCAGCCTATCCATAGGCCCATGGCCACAAGAATGAAACCGGCAATCCTCTCGGCAACAAGCGGAGTCAGCCATCCGCCCGCTGTCGAACCCACAAGAGTGGACACCGCCGCCCCGGCAAGTGACGTAACAGCCACCAGCAACGCCGCGCCCACAGGCACCCTAATGTGACGAAGCCCATAGGTCAAGCCGGCCCCCAGGGCATCAACGCTGATCGCAGCCGAAAGTAGCATAACCTCAATGAAGTGCATGTTCGTCCTCCAGCTCCGCCGCGCTGTGCGCATAGCCCTTCAGCACTCGTCGGAGCCAGAGTCAGTATACGAACCCGGCATAGAAAAGGACCCCCGGATTGCTCCGGAGGCCCTTGTTCGTTCGTTCAGCCTAGAACGGGACCTTGACCGTCAAGGTGAGTAGCTCCCAGTTCATGTAGGTGCCGGGAACGTGGTACAGCCAATCCCACGGCTTGCCGACGTGGAAGTCGTCGCATCCCAGAGTGGCGCAGGTCTTGCTCTGGAGACCGCTGACACCGTAGGCCAGCTCGATGGTGCTCTTGCCTACCGTACCGGTGACGTTAGCCTTCACATAACTCTGGTTCTTGTCGTCAAAGGGCTTCCACATGTTCTCGTGATCAGCATCCGGCGCCACCGCGAAACCGCGATAGGTGTAAGCAAGACCGGTCGCTATGCTATCGCTCACCTTGTAGGTCAGGGCAGCATGTGCGGCGATCTTTTCCTTCTCGTCCTTCGTCAGCACGCCAACCTTCGCGGTCAGCTGATCGGTGACGACGATGTCAGATCCAGCGTAGCCATAGAAGTCAGTGGTCGCATCGAGGTCGCCAACCTTGTTAAGCTCCGCCACTCCGGCTATCTTGGTCATGGCGCTCTTCACGAAGCCAGGGTTGAGCTCGGTGGCGTAGATGCCCCAGCCCTTGAGAGCCGTCTTGGGCTCCTCAATGGTGTAGCTAGCCCTGACGCCAACGTCCAGTCCGGCGAGCGGGCTGCCGTCGATGTTGAGCCCAACGATGGTATCAACGATCTTGGCAGGATCCCCATGGGGAGTCTGGTTGGCATAGGAGTCGACCTTGTAATCGACGAACGGCTTCAGGTCAAGGCCAAAGGCGGTGTACTTGACATCCGCATGAGCCTTGTAGCCCTTGTGGTCCTCTGCATCGGCATCGTCAAGGTCTGCCTTGTAGGCGCCGGAGACGGTGACCGCAAGGTTCTCCATAGGAGTGACGACTACCTTGCCGGTGGTCTCGTTCCACTGCGGATCCGCAGGGTAATCCATCCACAGGGTATCGCCCAGCGTCAGCGTAGTCGGGATGCCAACCGGCAGATCTGCCGTGATCCCGATCTCAGCAGCAGCGCTACCTTCGTAGCTATTCAGGATAGTCGTATCGTCCACTGCTGCACTGGTCTTGTAGTGCGCTAGGAAGTTGTCGCCAACACCCGTGTAGCTTGCCCAGGCGGTGATGGGACCCAACTTCAGATCGCTGATCTTGGCGAGGAAAGCAGCATTGTCTGTACCGCCTTCGAACTTCCAGGCATCCGTCTTCGCCCAATACCCAGCGCCAGCCAGGGTAAGGGTGGCATCCAGGCCAGGAACCTTGCCAACTACGTCAGCTCCGAAGGTCAGGTCATCCTTGACCACATCCGTATTAGTGAGGCTGGTGTATGCGCCAACTAGCCCGACGGTGAAGTCCATCGGCAGAGGATATGTGGCCCTTCCGACCCAACCTGCTTTTCCATCATAGTCGAGGGCATACAGATTTAGGTTGGCCCCGAGAATACCGCCCTTGGCATTCAGTGCCCATTTGGTCGCATCTGCGCCATTGTACTTCGCGGAAGCAACGATGCCCAGCGGGTCGCCGAGCGAAGCGAACTTCTTGGCGTTATATGCGTCGTTCTGGCTGACCCAAAATGCCCACGGAGCAGTGTCGTACGAGAAGTACCAGCTGCCTATAGCGAGCGTGGGAGTTGCTGAGAAGGTGGTCATGGTAAGCGGCAGGTAGGCCACAATGCCGTCGCCCTCTTTGAACGTCAGGTTGAGCTTCAGCTTATGGTCTGCGCCGCTTCCCAGAATGTCAGGTGCCCAAGTCTCAACGCCTGTAGCATAGTCGAACTTGAACACAGCGCTGTACTCGCCACTCAGGCTCAGGCTCGCCGCTGAAGCGGGGATCGCCATGGCCAATACCAGGAGGGCGATTGCGATGATAGTGAGGTTCTTCTTCATGAAAGATCCCCCTTATGGTTTTTTGTAGTTTCACGCTTTCCGTTGGCCGTCAGGGGGAGAGCTTGTGAGTGTCCAAGTTTCCTCATAATCTTCCGGCGTCGGGCCTCTGTTCAGCGTGTTGCGGCTCTGTCGCGTATGCCGCGATCCGGCCGCTATAGACTCGATCCTAAGAGCAAACCAGGGGTGCACCTCCTTTCGGGCTTTCAGGATCGAAAGGTATATCCAGACTGCAATGTGATACTAGCGAAGCGCTGGGA
>DAOTAC010000181.1:0-5258 GCA_035382325.1 Bacillota bacterium
ATGCAGCACCGCAGCGTGAATGGCGCGCGAGTCGATCGCTTCATCCATTAGTTCCATGACTCTGGGAAGCAGACGCCGCGCTCCCAGCACTTTGTCTCGCGGGGCAACTTCGCCGTCTTCAAGGTGGATTATGGGTTTGATCGACAGCAGCGTGCCCAGCAGCGATGCAGCCTTGCCGATCCTCCCGTTGCGCTCCAGAAACTCGAGAGTATCTACGGTGAAAAGCAGCTGCACAGAGCCTGCAACCCGCAGTGCTGCCTCGCAGATCTCCTCGGGACTCGCCCCTCGCTGCGCCGCCCGGGCGGCCTCGAGCGCAGCGAACCCTTCGCACATGGTTACCTGTTTGGAGTCGATTACGTCTATCGCATGGCTTTCCAGAGTATCCCGGGCAATGCAGGCGCTCTGGTATGTGCCGCTCAGCTTGTGCGAAGCGTGCACCGACACTATGTGGTCATTCGTTTTGAGCAGGTCATCATAGATCTGTATGAAGTCCGCCGGCGAAGGTTGGGACGTAGACGGCATCACACTGGACGTCTTCAGTCTGGCGAAGAAGTCGCGTGAGGTCATGTCTACGCCGTCCAGAAAGGTCTCCTCGCCGAAGATAACTGTCAGAGGCACTACGGACACTCCATGTTCCTCGGCGATCTCCTTGGGCAAGTCAGCCATGCTGTCAGTAACAACCGCAACTCTCATCCGGAGCCCACCCTCTCTGTATGCTCTTCGTCCTGTTCAAGCCTTTCCCATCTGCCGCACCGACCGCCCCAGCGCGCCACCGCCTTGGAGTCGCGCGCGACCTCGACAATCTCACACGTGTTGGGGCAGCCATCGCACTCCCACGACACCGTAGAGTACACCTGCTCCGGCACGTCCCAGCCTGCGAAGGCTGTGGTTTCGCCTCCTGACGCCGCCCAACGTTGCGCCAGCATGGCCGCGCCTATGGCACCCATCACGTCGAAATGCGGCGGGACGATTACCTCGAAACCCAGGGCGTCTTCAAAGGCCCTGCGCATTCCCAGGTTGGCGGCAACGCCTCCCTGAAATACGGCGGGCGGAGCCACAGCCTTCCCCTTACCCACGTTACTCAGGTAGTTGCGGACTAATGCTTCGCACAGGCCGCGCAGGATATCCGGTAGTGAATATCCCACCTGCTGCTTGTGAACCATGTCCGATTCGGCGAACACTGCGCACTTCCCTGCAATCCTTACAGGCGAGGAAGACTGACATGCGATTCGGCCGAAGTCCTCGATGGGCACTCCGAGCCGCTGTGCCTGATGTTCCAGAAAAGACCCGGTCCCTGCAGCACAGACCGCATTCATTCCGAAGTCCACTACAATGCCCGAGCGCAGGACTATGATCTTGGAGTCCTGGCCTCCGATCTCTATGACAGTACGTACGCCAGGGACAACCGCCATGGCCGCAACTGCGTGTGCTGTGATCTCGTTCTTCACCACGTCGGCACCTATGACGACTCCGGCCAGCTTCCGTCCACTGCCTGTGGCGCCGGCGGCGGCCACTTCGAAATCCCGGTGCGCATCCCTCAGCGCCCGCATGCCTTCCTTTACTGCTTCTATCGGGCTACCGCGCGTCCTCAGATATGAAGAGTCAACCAAAGAGCCTGATTCGTCCAGCAGCACAAGATTGGTGCTGACGGACCCTACGTCCACTCCGATGTAGCCACGCACCCTGTGCACCCCCCATCCCCAGAGGGTGCCCAGTCGCAGCCAAACAGATTCGCGAGCCCGCGCCCTGCGCCGGTGGCCGGTGGCACCGCACTTCAGCTTGCCGCAGCCCGCCTCACTCAGCCAGCGCCGCGTGGGCCTCCTTCAGCAGTTCGATCACGCGCAGTTGCTGCGGACATGCCGCCTCGCACTGGCCGCACTCTACGCACCTGGACGCATCCTTGGCGGCTTTGATGATCCCCCCGTACATCCACCTCGAACTCTCCCAGGCATTGAAGATCTCAGCCTCATTGTAGAGGCCGAATACGTCGGGGATCAGCACACCCTGCGGACACGGTTGGCAATACCCGCACTCAGTGCATGCGATCTTGGTCCGCGCCATGTAGGCCTCTCGCGCCCGCGCAAGCATCGCCAACTGCCGCTCGGTCAGCGCTCCGGGAGCGGCATCCGAAACTATGCGTATGTTGTCCACAACCTGGTCCATATTGCTCATCCCGCTCAGGGCCACGCTGACTTCGGGCAGGTTCCACACCCAGCGCAGAGCCCACTCCGCCGGGCTCCAGCCCTCACTACCGACACTGCCGTCACTGGTCTCGCCCGCCGTGCCAACTGCGCCTGTTGCGCTGCCTGCTCTGCCTGCTCTGCCTGCACTGTCCACACTGACCGCGCCAAGCGCCGCGACTACCTCGTCCGGCAAGTTCGCAGCAAGCCGGCCTCCCCGCAAAGGTTCCATTACAACCACTGCCAGCCCACGCTCTGCTGCATACTTCAGCCCGGCCAATCCGGCCTGGTATTCTACGTCTACGTAGTTGAGCATGATCTGGCAAAAATCCCAGTCGAAAGCATCCACTATGTCTCGAAACACCTCATAGGCAGCATGAAAGGAGAATCCAGCGTATCGTATTCTCCCCAGCTCCAACTGCTCAGCGAGGAAGTCCAGCACTCCCATATCGCGCACCTTCGACCACGACTTCTTGTTGAGGCTGTGGAGCAGGTAGCAGTCAATGTGATCCGTGGCGAGGCGTTCGAGTTGCTCGCTAAGGAACCGGTCGAAGTCATCGTACGACTTGCACAGCCACACCGGAAGTTTGGTGGCGAGCTTTACCCTGTCACGGTATCGGTCGGCAAGAGCCCGGCCCACGAGCCTTTCGCTGTTGCCCCCGTGGTATCCGTAAGCTGTATCCACGTAATTGACGCCCTCATCTATGGCGTATCTCACCATCCGCACTGCCTCATCCTCGCGTATTGCCGACTGATCGCCGCTAACGCAAGGAAGTCGCATGCATCCGAAACCGAGGACAGATACTTCGAACCCACACCGCCCGAACTGCCTGTATCTCACAACCCATCCTCCCTATATCCAGTATTGCCGTAACCGTCATTCCATCCTTTGTGTCTTGTCATTTTCTCCTTCAGCCATGCACATCCCTCCCTGATGCTCCCCTTCTCACACGCCCAGCGGCAGGTTCGATAGCACGCTGCAGCCAAACCGCGATTTACCTCGAATGACATCGTAAAGTGACGCAATAGCACAAGAGGTGAGTGGTCCGGGAATGTCGTAGTATTCTCATCAAATAAGTGCCCTTTCGAGTTCGAATTGCAGTATTCGATGGAGGACGCCTCGATGTCGCTATTTACGCCGATCATGCCTGTTCGCGGGCACCTCAAGCGAAGACTGACCGCTGCTGCGTTGCTCGCATTGACTCCGACACTAGCCCTAGCCGGCATGCTGGCACTGAATGAGTTTGTTGGATCCTGCTCGGGCGTGACGGCACGGAACACGGCAGAGGCCCGCCACTTAGGGACTGCTCTCTCATCCCATCTGAACAGCTTGCTTGATCGGCAAGCGCTACTACTCGACACCTGCGGCGCATCCCAGGCAGAACCCAGCCCACAGATGCACATGATGGATAAGCTGATGACCGACTTGCGCTCTCAATGGATCATCGGATGCTCGGTGTTCAGCCTCAACGGGCAGCTTTTGTGCACTGCCGGCGTCGCACCGAGCTACTCTCCGCTGTTCGACACGTCACTGCTTGAGCCTGTGCTATCAAGCAGTAAGCCTACCACCTGCTTCATCGCGACACAAGAAGAAGACGGCTCCGACGCTATCCCTCGAGTCGTCCTGGCTAACCGAGTCCAGGGCGGAAAGCGCGAGCCGCGCGTGTTTGCCATGGAGGTTGACGTGGACTGGATGGCGAGATTAGCCCAGAGCGTGTGGGATGATGGTTCCGGCCCGGACGTGTGCGGGTTTGTGGACCCGAGCGGCCAAGTGCTGCTGTGGGACCGCAACGGATCGAGTCAACCAATCAGCAAGTCTTCTGAATCGCTGAACGCCAAATGGCCTCTGGCTTGCGATGAAGCCGCTACCATGGTCTTCACTCATAGAGGCGCCTGGTACGGCGAAGCCCTTTCAGGAAGCTACCGGGTATCCGCCGTCGCCATCCCCTGGCTGGGATGGACCAGTATCGCTGCGACAAGGAACGATCCGGCCAGCGCCATGGCACATTATGTCAGGCTGAAGCACGTGTTGTCCATGGTCTTCACTGCGCTCGCCGGGCTGCTGGCGGCAGCTAGGCTGGTGAGCGGCGTCTCAGCCGAGGCATGCGCCCTTGAACGTGCAGCCATCGCCGTAGGCGCGGGCGACCTCTCTGCCCGATCCGGGCTCCGCGGCGCCACCGATGTAGGCGCTGCAGGTCGCGCCTTTGATGAGATGGCTATCTCTTTGGCAGAGTTGGAGCAGTCGAGACTCCAGGCGCTCCAGGTGGCCTCGCATGAGCTGCGCAATCCGCTGTCCGCGGTGAAGGGAGCAGCAGCATTGCTCAGTATGCGCATAGACGACGCCAAACAGGCCTCCGAGTTAAGGCCGCTGGTAGACATCATAGTGCGCCAGGCAAACGACCTGACCGACAAGACGATACGTATCTTCGACGCCCTCATACTGGCCAACCATTGGCGCGCCATGGACAAGAAGCCGGTTGAACTCAGGGAGCTGACTCGCGAGGCGCTTCGGCCCTTCCTGGCCGCCGAAAGCGGTAACCGGCTTGCCGTGTGCGGCCTCGATCGCGACCTGCCGGACCTAGTGGTCATCGGAGACCGCGAGCAACTCGAGACTGTGATCGCAAGTCTGGTCTCAAATGGACTGAAGTACTCGATGGGCGAGGGAATAGTGCGCATCGCCGTGAGGCCCACCGAGGGCGCAGCGAGAATTAGTGTATGCGACCGCGGAATAGGCGTGCCCGACGCCGAGCTGTCCTCGATCTTCGACGGTTTTGCCCGCGGCAGCAACCTGGAGGGACGCGATCCAGGTGGGCTTGGCCTGGGGCTCTACGTGTCCGCGATGATAATCAGGCAGCATGGAGGTAGGATCTGGGCAGAAAGTGACGGACAGACCGGCACGCACTTCCACGTGGAACTCCCACTCCATCCAGTTGTCCTCTCAACACGCAATCAGAACAGGGGGGATGAGAATGGCCGGAATACTCATAGCGGAGGACGAGGCTGACATCGCCATGATCCTCCGCGAGATACTGGAGATGGCCGGACATCATGTGACCCTGGCTATCGATGGCGCGATGG
>DAOTAC010000182.1:0-5257 GCA_035382325.1 Bacillota bacterium
TGCTACGGTGTAGCCCAGTCCGCCCGCGACAGATTCGGCAGCCTGGTTGCCGTGGGAATCGCGACTATCATGCTTGTCCACATCTTCGTGAATGTGGGCATGACCATGAACGTGTCGCCATGCACCGGCATCCCTCTGCCCTTCTTCAGCGCCGGAGGGAGCTCCCTCATAGCGACCATGCTGGGAGTCGCGCTTTTGCAGAGTATCCACATGAGGAGAAAGAAGATCGTCTTCTAGACGCAGGGGCGTGCCACTATAATCTCATAGGAATCCCGGAGCTTCGGGCGGAGCCGGAGGGGAGGCGTCCATGGGGCGGATGCACGTGGAGATCACCGTCGACCCGCTTGTCGTGGTATTCGCCGTTTTGTACGCCCTCGCGGGCAGTCTGTGGCAGTGGGCGGTGGTGTTTGCCTCGCTTTTGGTGCACGAGGTCTCCCACGCCGTGGTCGCAGTCGGTTTCGGGTTCGCCGTTTCTGAGGTGAGGATCACCCCCATAGGGGCGGCCGTCCGTGTCGACGACACAATTCAGCTTCGGGCAGAGGCGGAGGCAGCGGTGGCCATGGCGGGCCCCATGACATCGCTGGTTCTGGCAGGCGCAGGCTATATTCTTCTGGCATACGGTAAACCTGATACTGCGGCTGCCGAGTTCTTCATCGGCGCCAATATCGTGCTCGCGATGCTCAATCTGCTGCCGGCCTTCCCCCTTGACGGAGGGAGAGTGCTGAGAGCTCTTCTTGTGGAACGGATGGGCATGTCGGGGGCCACCCGGGCAGCGGTGAACGTTTCACGGTGGATCGGCGGTTTGGCAGTCGTGGCCGGTGCGGTGGGCGCGGCGACAGGAGCTTTGAGCCCGCTCGTCGCGGCCATGGGTGTGCTCATCTGGGTGGAAGCGGGACGCGAGGTACGCTTCGCACCGTACGCAGCCATGAGATCGGCGATGAGGAAACGGGCAGGACTGGCGCGGAATGGGTTCGCACCGGCGGCGCTGATCGCCGCAAGCCCGGACATGAGCGCGGGCGCCGTGCTAGGCCGGCTCTCCGGGCAGCAATTCGCGATAATATCCGTGGTGGCGCCCGACGGCAGAGAGATGGGCCGTCTTTCGGAGATTGAGCTGATGGATGGGGTATGCGCCCGGGGGCCTGGGGTAAACCTGGAAACACTGGTGAGGGGAAGCAAGCATCGATGGTGAACAAGGAACTACTGGCAACAGAGATACTTCCGAAGGTGTCGCAGCCCGCTCGGTACACTGGGCATGAGTTGAATGCTGGAGCAGGCTACCGTGCCGGCGCAGAGGCCGCACTGCTTCTGGCCTTCCCCGATGTGTATGAAGTGGGGATGTCGTATATCGGCTTCAAGATACTGTACGACATCGTGAACAGCAACCCGGTGTGGGCGGTTGAACGCGCCTTTGCGCCATGGCCCGACATGGAGGCACAGATGCGCCTGCACGGGATCCCTCTGTACGGCCTGGAGACTTATACGCCCGCCCGAAGCTTCGACCTCATAGGTTTCACCCTCCAGTATGAGCTGACATACTCAAACGTTCTGTGCATGCTCGAGCTTGCAGGGATACCGGCGCGTGCCGACAGGAGAGGACAAGGCGACCCCATAGTCATCGCGGGCGGGCCATGCGCGTCCAATCCTGAGCCCATTGCCCCCTTCCTCGACTTGGTCGTCGTGGGCGATGGAGAGGAGGCAATCGTCGAGATCATGAGCGAGACGGCTCGAGGCAAGCGCGAGGGCGCGTCCAGGGAGGCGATCCTCGCAAGGTTGGCCAAGATTGCCGGCGTGTACTGGCCGCGAGCCCAGAACCATGTTACGCGGCGGATCGTGGCCGACCTGGACTCGGCGCAGTATCCCAGGAAGTTTGTGGTGCCGTTTCTGGAGGCAGTTCATGACCGGGTGGCGCTTGAGGTAATGCGAGGATGCTCCAGAGGATGCCGGTTCTGCCAGGCAGGGATGGTTTACCGGCCCGTGCGCGAGCGTAGCATGAACGACCTGTGCGAGCTGGCCGAGGCGCTTGTCAGCAGTTCGGGATATGAGGAGCTGTCGCTACTTTCACTGTCCAGTGCCGACTACACGCGCATAAAGGAACTCATCTCCAGGCTTGCGGCAGAGTACGGCCCTCAAGGCGTTGCCGTGTCATTGCCTTCGCTGCGCGTGGATTCTTTCTCCATCGCCCTGTCGCGCGATGTAGAGAAGTCGCGCCGCACGGGGCTGACGTTCGCTCCAGAAGCCGGGACACAGCGCATGCGAGACATCATCAACAAAGGCGTGACCGAGGACGACCTGATCTCCGCTGCCACCGACGCGTTCGAGTCGGGGTGGGACCAGATCAAGCTGTACTTCATGATCGGCTTGCCCTATGAGACCTTCGAAGATATCGACGGCATCGCCGCCCTGTCGCGACGCGTGCTGCAATTGGGGCGGCAGGTAGCCGGCGCCCGTGGCAAGGCCGGCCGGGCGCGGGTGAATGTGAGTGTGTCGTCTTTCGTCCCCAAACCGCACACTCCGTTCCAGTGGTTTGCCCAGAACACCCGCGAACAGCTGGAACAGAAGCAGTCTTTCCTCAAGGAGCGCATGCGGGCGCGCGGCCTTTCGGTATCCTTCCACGACGTGTGGGCGAGTCACTTAGAGGCCGCATTCGCCAGGGGCGACCGCCATCTAGCGCCCGTCATTGAGCGCGCAGTGGCCTTGGGCTGCAGGTTTGACGGTTGGTCGGATCAGTTTCGGCCGGATCTATGGCAGCGGGCCTTTACCGACATGGGCCTGGATTCCTCCATGTGGGCCAATGCCGAGTACGGGTTCGATGATTCGCTGCCTTGGGACCATATCGACATGGGTGTCTCCCGCGAGTTTCTGGTGCGCGAGGCGCGCCGCGCAGAGAGCGGGCTCACCACGCCTGACTGCCGCGAGGCCGGCTGTTCCGGCTGCGGCGTCTGCCGGGGCGATGTCCGTGTCAGGCTGGCTGGGGCATTTGCGGGCAGCTCCTCGCAAGGGGGCGGACAGGCATGAGCGCGGCAGTAGTGCGGGTGCGGCTCGGAAAGGGCGACGAGATAAGGTTTGTGTCGCACCTGGGTTTCATGAGAGCGTTTGAACGTACAGTGAGGCGTGCTCGGATTCCGGTGGCCTACTCGGGCGGGTACCATCCTCACCCCAAGATCTCGTTTGCGACTGCTCTGGGTGTGGGTATGACCAGTGAGGCTGAATACCTCGATATGGAGCTCGCCCCGGCCGACTCGTGCGACCTGTCTACACAGGATGTGTTTGAGAGGCTGCAACCGACGGCGCCGCCGGGGATGCCGGTGATAGCGGTGTGCGCTGCAGAGGGCGGGCCGGCTCTTGCCTCTCGCGTAGAATGGGCATCCTACCGCGTAGACGTTCATGCTGATGCACGGCCTGAACTGGAGGACGCGGTACTAGAGTTTCTTTCGTCCGACAGCGCGATTGCCAAGGTCAACACTAAGAGCGGGCAGCGCAGGACCGACATACGGCCCATGGTGCGCGAAATCCGCTGGTCAGGCAGTGGCGCTCTAGAGTGCACGCTGGCATGCGGAGGACGGGCCCACCTCCGCCCGCAGGACTTCATTGCCCATCTTGACTCGATGCGCGGCCGCGGTGACGCGCCTATGTTGGGGCATGAGTCCATCGGTCCATCCCGTATCCATAGGACGGGCCTGTATTTCACTGATAGAGAAGGCGGGGATTTGTTGTCTCCGATGAATGTTGAATGCAAAGATTTGGTTATGGCGTGGAGTTGACCCGAGGGAGTTGAGTTAAGTGGCCAGAGAGATTATCGTCAACTCCGAAAGCGGCGAAGTTAGAGCCGCAGTCCTCGAAGATGGAGTACTGGTCGACTTGTTTATCGAACGGTCTCTTCATCCGAGGTACGCCGGGAACATATACAAGGGAACCGTCGAGAACGTGCTCCCCGGTATGCAAGCGGCCTTTGTCGATGTGGGGTTGGAACGAAACGTATTTCTGTATGTAGACGATGCCCTTGCGGGGCGAAACGGCCGTGAAGCGCGGATTGTGCGCGAAGCGGACGGCGAAGAGATCACCGTACCGAACAAGAAGCAGCGCTCGATAAAGGACATTCTCAAACCCGGGCAGGAGATTATCGTTCAGGTTAGCAAGGAACCTATCGGAACCAAGGGCGCCCGGGTGGTGACCGATATCACGCTTCCAGGCAGGTATGTCGTGCTGATGCCGACCGTGGACTACGTGGGGGTTTCGCGGAGGATAGACGAAGACGGTGAGCGGGACAGACTAAAGAAAATCGCACAGGCAGCTAAGCCCAAGCGGATGGGCGTCATCGTGCGCACGGTTGCCGAGGGGTTGAGCCAGGAGGAGATCGCCTCCGACATTCAGTTCCTGGTGAAACTGTGGCGCAGGATTCAGGCCCGAGGCAGACGAGCCAAGCCACCGGCATTGCTGCACAAGGATTACGATCTAGTGTTCCGACTGGTGCGCGACCATTTCGCAGAAGATGTCACGCAGTTTGTCGTGGACGACCCGGACGACCTGAAGAAGGTCAATGATCTTGTAAAGATGTTCCCCGAACCCATGCGCGACAGAGTGCACCTCTACACGGGTCAGGAGCCGATCTTCGATTCGTACGGTCTGGAAGAGGAGATAGCACGGGCGCTGAGACGCAAGGTATGGCTGGCCTGCGGCGGCTATCTTGTGATCGACCACACTGAAGCCTTGACGGTGATCGATGTGAACACGGGGAAGTTCACTGGATCCACATGCCTTGCCGACACCGTCCTGAAGACCAATCTGGAGGCTGCCTCGGAAATTGCGCGTCAGATGAGATTGCGAAACATCGGCGGCATAATCATCGCGGACTTCATCGACATGGACGATGAGAACCACCAGAAGCAAGTCGTGCGCAAACTCGAGGAATCGCTGGCGCGCGATAAGACCAAAGCTTCCGTGTTGGGCTTCACTCAGCTTGGCCTGGTAGAGATGACTCGCAAGAAAGTGCAGCAGGGTCTGGCAGAGTCTATGATGAAAGTGTGCCCCATGTGCGACGGCCGGGGAAGGATCCTCTCCGAGGAGACTCTGGCGTTCCGTGCGATGCGCGCTATCAAGAAGGAAGCTCTATCGACATCTCAGCCGGCGATGCTGGTGTTGCTGCACCCATCGGTGGCCGCAGTGCTCATAGGGTCGGGTGGATCCAACCTTGCGGCTCTGGAAGAGGAGACCGGCAGGGCGATATACGTCAAGGGGAGTTTCGACCAGAAGGTCGAGG
>DAOTAC010000183.1:0-5203 GCA_035382325.1 Bacillota bacterium
ATGGGGATTATCAGCCTGCGCCGTCCATCAGGCAGGTTCATCTTTGCCGCCCAACCCTTACTGATCAGTTTCCGACACGAACTCCGGACTGTGTTGGGTGACATCTTGAGCTCTTCTATTATCTCGCTGACCAGTATCGGACCTCGCCTATGCAGCAGCATCCGAATTCGGATTGCACTATCAGGAAGTTCATTGCATGATATAAGAGCGTCCTGCACGACTATCTCGATGTGGCGCCTAAGAGACATGGACATCCCCTCCGTCAAGTTCCAGTTATGGATGCATGAGCCTTTAGCTATCATTATACCACGAACTGTAACTAGACCCAAAACGTAGCCTATCCTCTCGCCGGCTGGCCAGAAACGAGCGCCGCGGCCGGAAAGGAGCCATCTGTTGGGCTCCTCGGCTGCGGCGCCCACCGAGCACCGGATCGAAGCATCTTGCATGCCGAGCTCGATACGCCGCCTCTGCCTGCAGCGTTGTTCTCTACTCCCCCGGCAACAGGGGAGGAAGGGGAGGGAAAGCAGGAGTTCATCTAGAATACACGACAAACTGCATCAACTACATCTTGGCTGCTTGCGCACTGTCGATGTGTGGCATAGGCCCGGGCTAGGAGGGATTCCCGCATGGCGCCGCCCAAATACACAGCCCGTGACTTGGTGTTTATCGCTCTGATGGCGGCGGCGGGGATTGCGATAAAGCCGTTGATCGTGCCGGTGATACGGGTCGTTGCGGTCCCCCTGGGGTTGCCCGGCGGCTCATTGGCCGGCGGGATCTACATGATGTGGCTGATTCTCGGGCATGCATTTACTGGCAAACCGTGGGCGGCCACCTTGGTAGGGGTAGTACAGGCGATTCTGGCGTGGGCGATGGGCATCCCAGGGCCCCAGGGCCCATGGATGTTGGTAATGTACATGGCGCCGGGAATGGCGGCCGATCTGGTGCTGCGTTTCAGCTCGGGCAGCGCGGCAGCATTGTTGCTCGGGGCGGCGATGCTAGCCGGAGCTGCGGCCAATGTCACCGGGATATCCCTGATGTGCCTCATCATCTATCGGATCTCTCTTCCGGTTCTGGTGCTGTCTATGGCCGTGGGGGCAGTGTCGGGAGCCATTGGCGGTGTTGTCGCATACGCCATACACCGTCGGGTAGCGCAGATTGCTAAGCAGACGCATGGAGGCTGACTGCATGAGAGTATTCGCGGTCTCGGGAGTGCATCACTCCGGCAAGACGACTACCATAGAGCATTTGATCAGGGAGCTCGTCAGGCGGGGGTATAGTGTTGGCACAGTCAAGAGTGTGCACCGGGAGAAATTCTCCATTGACCGAGCTGGAACCAATACAGACAGGCACCGTTCGGCGGGCGCCACTGCTGTTACGGCTGTGAGCGATGTACAGACAGCCATTATGTGGTCTGGCCGACTTGACTACGATGCGATTTTGCGTTTCTACGATACTGACTGGGTCATTATTGAGGGCGCCCACCGGGAACCGTATCCGCGTATAGTTGCAGCCGGCACAGAACACCATATCGAGCAGCGCTTCGATGCGAACACGTTTCTCATATGCGGAGCGGTGGCGCAGAAGCTTGATTCATGGCACGGAGTGCCCGTGATAGATGCTACCACACGGGCAAAGGAGGTAGTTGATCTGTTGGAGCGCAGCGTCCCGGAGTTTGTACGACCGGAGGGCGGTCACTCAGAGCGTGGCCACTCAGAGCGTGGCCACTCAGAGCTGGATCGCCCGGAGCAGTATCCCCCAGAACCTGGCCTTGAAGAGCGGTTCGAGGCCGAAGTGCGCGTTGACGGCGAGGAACTACACCTGGCCCCATTTGTGCAGGACTTTGTGTCTCGAACGGTGCTCGGCATGCTTTCTTCTCTGAAGGGTTACAAGCCTGGAAGCGAGTTCAAGATTGAGATCAGGCGGTTCTAGGCGCATGTTGCCGCAAGACCTACGGGTTCTTCCGGAGCTGAGTCCGGCGCCGCCCGCAGAGGCAACACAGCCCCTGCTGGCAGCGGCGATCAAGTCCGCCAGGATAGTTTCTGCGCTAGCCGACCGCAAGAGCGACACTCTCCTGCTGAGGGTGGACGCGGGTGCGAGCGCTGGTGCGAGCGCGAGCGCGAGCGCGGGAGCTGGGGTAGGAGTGGGCGCTGAAGCGAGTGCAGGAGGCCATGACCTGCTTTTGGTCCTCAAGGTGTACGACGAGGCGCACCCTGGCCGAGGTGCAAGTACGGGCCGCGCGGGCAGGGAGGCAGACGCGCTCTTGCGTCTGGCACAGGCGGGGGTTTGTGTTCCCGGGCTGGTTGCGTCAGGGAAGCGTGCGCTGTTGCGCCGCTACGTTGAGGGACCGATAGTAAGGGACCTGCATTGGGATGTGACTCTCGCCCGTCAGTTGGCGGAGTGGGTTTTCCGGTGCCATGAGGCCCTTGCCATCGATGCGATCCGAGGGACGGACTCGGTCGGCGTGATCGATGCCATCGGCGGGATGGACTCGGCCGGTGCTGATGAGTCGTCTTGTGTCGCGGACATGACTGGCGTCGCGGACATGACTGGCGCGGCCGGCACAACTGGTGCCGCCGGGCACGGCCTCAGACGCTCGTGGCTGGTGGGCGATATGAACTTGGGCAATTTCGTGCTCGATGTTGCGTCCGGAAGGCTGTGCGGGATTGACCTTGGTGACACCCGAGTGGGCGACCCGCTGGACGATGTTGGTGAGGGATGCATGCGGATCGTTGGCCGCAGGCCGGGGTTCACAGCCGACAGGTGGGAGTGCGCTGTGGCGTTTGCCTCTTGGTACGGCAGGCTTGCCGGAAGTGTCGAATACGTCCTCTCAAGGATTCCCGAGCGCGCGTCTGCGTCATTTCGGCAGATGGCCGTGTGGCGAGATGACCCGTTCATGGCGGAGGTAGCGGATGCGTTTCAGATTCTCTGGGGAGATGCGTTACTTTCGCTGAACAACGGCTAAACAAGAGGAGCCGTTCAGCCGATAGATAATGCGGAGGGAACGGAGGGCGAGGTATGAAGGCGGAATTTGTGAACCCCTTTGCGTCTGCAGTGCTGATGGTGTTCCAGAAAGAATTCGGGATGAATGTCATGCGTGACTCGCTTGCACTTCAGCAGGGGCCGCTTAGGGGCGCGGACGTAAACACGATCATCGGTGTTACCGGGCAACTTGAAGGTCAGGTCATATACACCTTCGAAGAGGGAGTAGCCTTGCGCATCGCATCCGCGCTGATGGGTGAGGCAGTGGAGGAGCTAGACGAACTGGCGAAGAGCGCAGTGGCCGAACTGGGGAATATCATCACCGGGAATGCTGCTATCGGCCTGTCGGAGAATGGTTACAACTGCATACTGACTCCGCCAACGCTGCTCACAGGCAAAGAACTCATAGTAACAACTTTTACGCCGGTTCTTAATATCCCATTCTCCACCGACTTCGGAAGCGTGATAGTCCATGTGGCTCTGAGGGAGAGACCCTAGGCTGGATCACTGAGAAAATCTTGCCCGGTTCGGGAAACAAATGCACTTATCGACGAAAGACGCTCCAGGGAGGGGGCGTCTTTTGTTTGCCCTGACTTCATATCGACCGATATCAAGAGTGCGACGCATGAGCATCCGGCGCAGCTACAGACGGGTATGATGGTCAGAGACCGTCGACGGGGCGCCTTGGCATGTATCTTGCTTCAAACAAATGGCGGGCGCATGTTTCTCGCAACTGGCAACTCGCAACGTGCTGCCCGTCACTTATCACTCTCCACTCGCGCTGCACCAGTTACAGTTGCAGCGGCAGCGGCAGCGGCAGTTGTGGTGGCAGCGGCAGTTGCAGTTGCAGTTGCAGTGGCGGTCGAGGGAATCCACATGAGAGAAGGGAGGGTAGGTATTGATACGAGGGATCTACATTGCCGCATCGGGCATGATGGCGCAAGAAGCGAAGCAATCGGCGATCTCAAACAACCTCGCCAACGTATCGACTCCAGGGTTCAAACGCGATATCGCAGTTGGAGAGTCATTCTCCGACATCGTTTCCGGCCTTGCCAGGTCGCCAATTGGCCGCCTGGGCATGTCGACTGCAATCACTGCAGTCTGTTTTGACAACTCCCCAGGGTCGATGGCGAGCACAGAGAACCCGTTTGACCTAGCGATAGAGGGCGACGGGATGTTTGTGGTTCAGACGGACGCAGGCATCAGATACACGCGCACCGGCAACTTCAGGCTGGATGCAGAATCATTCCTAATCACGCAGGATGGGCACAGGGTGCTGGGCGTTGATGGCCCAATTAGGGTAGATGGATCTTTGGTAGTGCAGAATGATGGCAGCGTCTATTCGGACGGGGAGTTTCGCGGGCGGCTGAGCGTCATGGTCCCGACGACCGGCGACGGACTGGTCAAGGTGGGGGGAGGGCTTTTCGCGGAACGGGCTGGGGCAGCGGCAGGCATGGTTCAGGTGCAACCTGGCGAGGCCAGGGTAATCCAGGGGCAACTGGAGTCGACGAACGTGAATGTAGTGCGCGAAATGGTGGACATGATTGCGGGCTACAGGACGTACGAAGCGGCGCAGCGAGCTCTGCTTTCGCACGATGCATTGCTGGACAAGGCGGTCAACGAGGTAGGTAGAGTAGGGTAGGGCTGGAGACGGTAGGAAGGGTAGATCAGGACGACACGGGACAACACGGGGCGACACAATTTCACATGCGGCCGGACCGCGCACGCGGGGGCCGCGGGCTGCCGACTGATTGACGCAGCCCACACAATAAGGAGGTCTGTACCGCCATGATGAGGGCGTTATGGAGCGCGGCCACCGGAATGCTCGCCAAGCAACTCGATATGGATGTCATCGCGAATAACCTCGCCAACGTGAACAGCGCGGGTTTCAAGAAGAGCAGGGTAGATTTCCAGGACCTCATGTACCAGACCATCAGAACCGCAGGCAGCACCGTCGCCCAGGGATCCAAGGTGCCCACCGGCATCCAGGTGGGTCTGGGGACCAGGGCTGCCGCAATTCAGAAAGTCTTCTCCCAGGGCGACTTCATTCAAACAGAGAACCCCCTCGATCTCGTTATTGAGGGAGACGGTTTCTTCCAGGTGCTCTTGCCCGACGGTTCGACAGCATACACTCGCACGGGCGCATTCAAGGTCGATTCTGAGGGGCGAGTGGTGACCTCGGACGGATTCGTCATGGAGCCTGAACTAGTTGTGCCGGCCAACG
>DAOTAC010000184.1:0-5155 GCA_035382325.1 Bacillota bacterium
CCGGCCGCCGTCGCCCACGTCCCTTACTCTGGCATCGCTGCACAAAATGGCGCAAGTGAGCATACGAGACACAGATGCATCAGGCGAAACAAGCGCGTCGGATCCTGCTTCGAGCAGAGCCCCCATACGTGAGTAACCCTCACCGATCACGTCGACGGCTCGCCCCGGAACGTACAGCCTCCGCACGGTCATCTGGTTGGTGGTCAGGGTGCCTGTCTTGTCGGAGCATATGACATCCGCGCTCCCCAGTGTCTCCACTGCAGGCAAGTGGCGTATGATCGCGTTTTGTGTGGCCATCCGCTGTACACCTATGGCCATGACTATGGTGACAATCGCCGGAAGCCCCTCGGGAATCGCGGCTACTGCAAGGCTCACTGCAGTGAGGAACATGTCGAAAGCGCGCTCCCCGCGGGCAAGCCCCGCGATGAACACCCCGGCGCACATGAGCACCGCCGCTGTTCCCAGCTTCTTGCCGAGTACCTCCAGCTTCTGCTGGAGGGGTGTGGTCTCCTGCTCGCCCTCTTGGAGCATGGCGGCGATTCGACCCATCTGGGTGGACATCCCGGTAGCCACCACGACGGCCACCCCGCGGCCGTAGGTCACGGAACTGCCCATGTGAACCATGTTCACCCTATCGCCAAGGGGCGCATCATCGTCCAGGATGACCTCGGCGTTCTGATCGACCGGAACCGACTCCCCCGTGAGTGAGGACTCATCCAGCTTGAGCATGGCCGATTCGACCAGCCTGGCGTCGGCAGGTACGCTATCGCCCGCCTCTATCAAGACGATATCGCCCGGGACGAGGCTCGAAGCTTCAACCAACCTGGGTTCGCCCGACCTGATGACGCGAGCGCGGGGGGACGCCATCTTCTTCAGGGCATCCAGGGCATTCTCGGCCCTGCGTTCTTGAGCCACGCCGATCACGGCGTTCAGGACGACTATCACCCCTATGACCAGCGCATCTTCTACTTCTCCTACAGCAGCCGATACGCCGGCCGATATGAGGAGCAATACCACGAGAAACTCCTTAAACTGCGCGACGAATTGCTCCAGCAACGTGCGGCGCGCGGGTTCGGCAAGGCTGTTCGGCCCATGCTCGCTGAGACGCGCCTGAGCGTCTTCGTTCGACAAACCCGACGCGCGCGATGTGCCCAGTGCGACCAGCGCCTCGCCAGACGACATCGCATGCCATGACTTCCTCTGTTCTGTGATCAAGATTCGAGCCTCCAAGTTCTCCGAGATCTTCTACGCCATCAAGCTCATGAAGACTGCAATGCCCAGCACAGCGGCGGACGGGACAAGCACCCCGCTTAGCATCCCCCGGAAGGCCCACATACGCCATGGCCATAACCATGCTTAGTGCGGGCGCCGAGGAAACAGACCTGATAACAGATGGTCCAGTTAGCACCGATTATATATCCGACCAACTATGCACGCAACGCACCAAAGGCTCCTGTTGCTACCGCCTCCAGGGATCACACGCGCCCCTCCATTCTGCGCTGCCCGGTGTGCACTGCGGAGCCCGGGTTGCGGCTAGGCGCCCAGTCGCGCGCATCCGCCACGGACACGGCAAATGTGAGTACGTAGACTCGGGAGGCGCCCGACCGGAGCAAGGCTCTTGCGCACCCATCGGCTGTGGCGCCGGATGTGATCACATCATCGATGAGCATGACAGTACGGCCTGCCACGCGGGCAGGCTCATCGCAGACGAACGCGCGGAGGACGTTATCACGTCTATGCCTCCGGTCAAGAAAGGTCTGGGTTCCAGTGGACGCACGTCTTGAGAGCGCTTCGGGGATCAATGTGATCCCTAGCAGCGATGCCACAGATCGCGCCAGCAGTTCGGCCTGGTTGAATCCGCGCCTCGCCAACCTATCCGGGTGGAGCGGAACCGGTGCCGCGCAGTCGCACGTGTTCGCCATGCCCGTGTGGATAGCGCATGTCGCCATGATCGCAGACAAGGCGGGGACGATCTCCACACGGGCACGGTATTTCAGATCATGCACGTGCTGCTGCGCTGCGCCCTCGTAAACCGCAGGCGCCCTGGCGCGTTCGAAATAGTGCCGCAAGCCGCGGCATCCCATGCACACCTCATGTTCAGCGTCGTCGTGCCTCTCAACGCCGCCCCGTAGAGGCGTCCCGCAGACGCTGCATATAGGCGGGCGGGCCATCGGAATCAACGCCATACATTCGCTACACAACGAGTGCGCGTTCCCAGGCCTACCACACGCCGGGCAGAACTCCCTCGTCCCGAACAAGACATCCAATGCAATGCCGAGAACCCGTGCAATGCTCATTGCGGTATCACCTCCCCACATGATGTCAGCTAGCCGTGGCTACCAGCCAGAAGCCCACGTGCCGTCGCCTCTGCGTTCATCTCCTTGATGATTCCCGCAGCCATTCGAGCATGCCAGTTCTCATTCGCACACACGAACCAGACTCGGCCTCCAGGGTTAGCCGCCGTTCGGCCACTTCTCCCTGCCATCTGGATCAGAGCCCGGTAGTCGAACACAATGTCGTCATCTGCGTAGCACACAACGACGTCGACTCCGTCTACTGTCACCCCACGTTCCATAACGGACGTGCTCACGAGCACATCACACTTACCCCCCGCTATCGCCGCACGCTTATGGTCCCGGGCCGGGTCCTGCGAGTGGACCCACTCCACCCGGGCTCCGGGGACCTTGCCCGACAGATATCCGGCCACCTCCTGAGCTTGCCGGCGTCGGGGTACAAACACCAGAAGCGGCGATCCCGACCTGACGCTGGCGCACGCGATGTCTGCCACTTTGGGCAGCAGGTCACTGCCTGGCGCGGTCACTACCTCCGGCTCTGGGAGCGGCTTTCGGTGGTGACGCGCAGGAATCCTGATGCATGGCAGAACCCCTGAGTTCACCCGCGCAAGGTGGCCACGCGACGGTGTCGCAGTCATGATGACAAGCCGCCCTTCGGGAGCAATAGCTCTTCGAACCGACGACGCAAGGGCCTCGGAGCCTGCGAACGGGTAAGCATCGGCCTCATCAAGAACGACAAGACCAAATCTGCGATAGAAGCGCATTGTCTGATGGGTTGTGGCGAGTATGATGCGGGCGTCATAGTCCCTCTGACCGATGGAACCACCACAGAACGTGGAGCACGTAACGCCTGGAAAAGCAGCTTGTACTCTCGGTGCCAGCTCGGCGACTACGTCGCGCCTGGGTGCTGCAAAAAGCACCCTCTGGCCCGCCATGAGCGCAGAGTGTATGGCGCTGAACGATACCTCGGTCTTGCCTGCGCCGCACACCGCCCACACCAGTACGTCGCGAGTTGAACCGTCGGCGTACCAGTCGCGCAGCATACCGGCAGCCTGCTCTTGAGCATCGGTAAGTGCGTGGGGCATCGCAAGGTGTGCGCCTTCCGCGACTGCCCCGGCACGGAAACTCGCGCATTCGTGGTCGGCAACCAGGTACAGCGGGACACATTCGCGCGCCGGCCCCATCGACCTGCACTGCAGACAGAGGAAACAGGCCTGCCTGCCGCAATGGGCACATGGTGTAGATGCAAACGGACCACGAGAGCCGCATCTATTGCAAATTCGCGCCCCCAGAGGCGAGATGGAGACCGCAGGCAAGAGCAAGCCCAGGCCGTCGGCACATATGGCTGCCAGTAAGTCGTGAGCCCCATCGAGAGACGAGAATCCGCCCGAAGCGAGGGCACGCATCGCCTCCTCATACAGCAAGCTGCGACCGGCCAACGCAATAGCGCTTTCGGTCACGAGACTTGGGGGAGGAATGCGGTCTCTGACCCGTTCCGCATCGAAACGCGATGAGTGCCAGAATGACCCGGCAGAGAGGAATGCAGGACCAGGTAACCCAAAGGCGCGCAAGACAGACCGAGCCGTCCTCAAGCCGGCTCTCACCGCCGCGTGTCGAGCCCTGCCCGGATGTGCGCGTGATACGCCGTCCAGCTGCCGCCGGACCTCGCCAGACACTACTTCTGCATAAGCCGCCGGAACAGGGGGAGTGATTACGGCCAGGTCTGTGGGTGCCCGGGTGTTGGCGTAGGCCCAATCGAAGCCGGGCGAATGACCGAACCCGGCGCGCGCGCCGGACTCCGTGAGTAGGATGTAGGCATGAAACACTCGTCAACCCTGCCTATTCCAGTTTATGTTGGTACATTACATTAGGCAGCGGCTGGAAGGTTCCTTCCGAAAGAATCAAAATCGCCCGGGTTAGCCCGGGCATCTATCCTATCTGCTCCTCTTCCGGCCAGGATGCCGAGGTTGCTTCGCGAAGCCTCGGTGCAAGCATTGTTCGTCTTTGCAGCATGGATGCATTGCGCACAGCTATCGCCAACGCCTTTTTGGTGCCTATGAGCACAACCGTCCTTCGAGCGCGGGTCACGGCCGTGTAGAGCAGGTTTCGCTGGAGCATTATGTAGTGCTGGGTAGTAACGGGCACCACGACAGCCGGGTACTCGCTCCCCTGGCTCTTGTGTATCGACACGCAGTACGACAATGTCAGTTCATCCAGTTCATCCTGATGGTACAGGACATCCCGGTCTCCCTCCGGTTCAGAGAACCTGACGACTACCTCGCCTTCTTCAGCATCTATGCGCACGATCTTCCCCATGTCGCCATTCCATACCAGCCGGTCGTAGTCGTTCCGGATCTGCATCACCTTGTCGCCTCTGCGGAACGCCGAGCCTCTGCAGCGTATCTCAGAAGCTCCCGCTCGACGCGGATTGAGCGCATCACGGAGAACCACATTGAGGTTGTCGACGCCCGCAGCCGACCGCTTCATCGGTGACAGCACCTGGACATCATCGACAGGATCGCAGCCCAAGTGGCGCGGCAGTTTCGAAGTGACGGCAGTCACTACTGCCTGGACCACCCGGTCAGGATCCTCAGCTTCTATGAAGAAGAAGTCGCGCGCGCCTCGGAATAGGGGAAACTCGCCATGGTTGATCCGGTGGGCGTTAGTGACTATCATACTGCCCGGCGCCTGCCTGTAGACCTGATTGAGCACGACCGTCGGCACGACGCCGGAGTCTATGATGTCGCGAAGAACATTGCCGGGTCCGACCGATGGAAGCTGGTCGACATCGCCCACGAGAACCAGCCGCGATCCGGGGCGCACTGCCTTGAGAACGCTGTACATGAGCGAGATGTCGACCA
>DAOTAC010000185.1:0-5140 GCA_035382325.1 Bacillota bacterium
GCGCACTGTCGCCCGATGGGATAAGACCGAAGTAGTCGATGATCACCGCCGCCGCCCTAGCCCCGAGCCTTCCGGCCTTGCGTTCAAGGTCTTCCCAGTCCACCGCCAGGTCGGCATCGACTCGGTAATACTCGATCCTCACTCCCATCCTGCGAAAGGGCATGAGTATCGAATAGCACAGGTAGGACGGGAGCAGCACTGTGTCGAGGCCGTGCTCTGCGTGCAGCAGGTTCAGCCATACGTTTAGATAGGCAGTGCGTCCGCTGGACATGAGGAGTGTGGGATACCCCCGGGACCAACCGTCGATTAGGTCCGCCACACTCGCCTCACCGTCTGGAGCGCGGCCGATGTCAGCGAAACAGAATTCCCCGCCTATCTCCATTCACATGCCCCTTCCAGTATCAGGCGCTCCCTAGATACGCAGCCTGGACCCGAGAGTCTTTTGCCAGTTCGGCGGCGGATCCCTGCAGGGCTATGCTGCCGGTTTCGAGCACGTAGGCACGGTTCGCCACTGCCAGCGCCATAGAGGCGTTCTGTTCTACCAGCAGGATCGCAGTGCCCGACTGGTTTATCCTCACTATCACCTGGAAGATCTCCTTAACAAGAAGGGGGGCAAGCCCCATTGACGGCTCATCTAGGAGGAGCAGGTCCGGCCTTGACATCAGCCCTCTCCCCATTGCTAGCATCTGCTGTTCGCCGCCGGACAAGGTCCCGGCCGCTTGAGCACGTCTTTCACGCAGCCTGGGGAAGAGCTCGAACACCATCTCAAAGTCCCGCTTTATCTCGGCCTTGTCGTGCCTGAGGTACGCGCCGAGCTCTAGGTTGTCCATGACCGTCAGGTTGGGGAAGATCCTCCTCCCCTCAGGCACTTGCGATATCCCCAGGTCCACAAGCTTGTGAGCAGGCAGCGAGCACAGATTCACCTGTCGCCCCGCCGCGTCGGCTTTGCTGGTCGCCGGCGGAACCCAGTACGACATAGAACCATCCGTAGGACGTATCAGGCCGGATATGGTTCGGAGGACCGTGCTCTTCCCGGCGCCGTTTGCGCCGATTAAGGTAACGATCTCACCGCGATCGACATTGAACGAAATGCCTTTCAGCGCATGGATCGCGCCGTAATGAACGTGGAGATTCTCAATACCCAGGAGCATCAGACCGCCTCCTCTCCCAGATACGCCTCGATGACGCGTCTGTTCTTAACAATCTCGGCAGGGGAACCGTCGGCTATGGTGACGCCGTAATCGAGGACGATGATACGCTGACACAGCTTCATCACCAGGTTCATGTCGTGCTCGATCAGAAGCACGGTCAGATCGAACCTTTCGTGAATCCACCTGATTAGCTCGAGGAGTTCCTGAGTCTCCTGAGGGTTCATGCCCGCCGCAGGCTCGTCGAGCAGCAGCAGTCTCGGTTTTGTCGCCAGAGCGCGGGCCATCTCAAGTCTCCTCTGCGCGCCGTACGGAAGCTTGCTGGCGATCTCCGATGCCCGGTCTTCCAGCCCGAACAGCCGGAGAAACTCCATGGACTTGCGGTATATCTGGTCTTCCTGAGCCGAATAGCGACCCGCCCGGAGAAGCGCCTCAGTCATGGAGTAAGGGCGCGCTCCGCGAAACGCAATACGCACATTGTCCAGAACAGAAAGATTACTGAAAAGACGGATGTTTTGGAACGTGCGAGCAATGCCCATATCGTTGATCTCTGACGGCTTACGCCTTGTTATGTCCTCTCCCATGAAGTGGATGCGCCCGCTCGTGGCTTCCGCAAGGCCTGTTATCATATTGAAGACAGTAGTCTTGCCTGCGCCGTTGGGCCCGATCAGTCCCACCAGTTCGCCCTGGCAGAGCGTCATGTTGAAGTCGGACACCGCCCTAAGTCCCCCGAAATCCATGCACACTCGGTGGGTCTCAAGCACGGGAGGCGGGCCGTCGCCCGTCGCCGCCACCTGCCCGCCCCCGTCGGGAACAGGGCGCCCGTTGCCAAGCCCGAGTTGTTTGAAGCTGAACTCGGCGGTGCCCATGAGGCCCCTGGGCCTGTATAGCATCATGAGGATCAGCATGAGGGAGTAGATGATCATCCTGTAATCGGCGAACGCGCGCAGGATCTCAGGAAGGAATGTCACGACGAAAGCCGCCATCACCGTTCCAGTGATGCTGCCCAGGCCGCCAAGGACTATGATCACCAGGGCCTCGATTGACTTCATGAAGTCGAACTGACTCGGGTCGATGAAGGTTATCTTGTGGGCATACAGGCCTCCGGCCACGCCGGCGAAGAAGGCCCCCACTACGAACGCCATTATCTTGTTGCGGGTCGTGTCGACCCCCATGGTCTCGGCAGCGGTTTCGTCTTCGCGTATCGCCACCAGAGCCCGTCCCTGCCTCGACCAGATCAGGTTTCTCACTACGACCACGGTCGCCGCCGCTATCACGTACACCCACAGAAAGGTCGTATGCGCCGGGATCCCCGGCAGCCCTCTCGGGCCACCCACCACGTCCAGGTTGAGTATGATCACTCGAATGATCTCGCCGAACCCCAGTGTGGCGATGGCCAGATAGTCACCTGCCAGCCTCAATGTGGGGATGCCTACCACCAATCCGCCCGCGGCCGCGGCGATTCCGCCTGCAAGCAGCGCGAGAGCAAACGGCATGCCCATCAGCTTGGTCATGGATGCAGCTACGTAAGCGCCTATGGCCATGAAGCCCGCATGCCCCAGGGAGAACTGCCCGGTGAACCCGTTTATCAGGTTGAGGCTGACTCCCATGATGACGTTTATGCCAACCCAGATGAGTATCTGGAGGTAGTAGTCGTTGATCAAGATGTCTGCACGATGCAGCGCCACTACAAGGAAGTACCCGGCCGCGAGCCCTCCTAGCGTCACAGCGGCGCGGGCAAGACGTCTGCCGTCGGTTGCCTTAGCATTGGTTTTCGTTCGTTTTGCGCTTGCCGTGTCTGCCTCAGCCATTTCTGCCCACCTACACTTTCTCCCTGACGGCCCGCCCAAGCAGACCCGCAGGTTTGAACAGCAAGATGACGATCAGGATCGCGAAGGCTATCGCGTCCTTGAGCGTAGACGACACAAAGGCTATCACGAACACCTCGGCGACTCCCATTATCAGCCCGCCTAGCATCGCGCCTGGCACTATGCCGATGCCGCCTACCACAGCTGCCACGAATGCTTTGAGGCCGTACATGGTGCCCATAGTCGGAGAAATGCGATTATAGTAGAAGCCCACCAGCATCCCGCCTGCGGCTGCCAAAGCCGAGCCCAGCGCGAAGGTCACGCTGATGACCATGTCCGCATCGATCCCCATGAGCCTCGCCGCATCCTTGTCGAATGAAACAGCCCTCATCGCCTTGCCGATCTTGGTACGGTACACGATTAGGCTAATCAGCACCATGAGCCCAATGGCCAGCCCCAACATGATGAGTTGCACGTTCGACACTACCACGCCGCCCACGTCCCACACTACCATGCTCATTATCCTCGGGTATGGCCTGGGCCTGGCCTCGAAGAACTTCAAACCCAGGTTCTGGAGGAGCAGCGATACCCCGATCGCGGTTATGAGTGACGCGATGCGCGGGGCCTGCCTGAGAGGTTTGTACGCCAACCGCTCGACTGCCATGCCCGTCACAGCTGCCAGAATCATCGTCAGAGGCAGAGCAAGCGCGAATGGTATGTTGAACATTGTGATGGCGAAGTAACCGTAGTAAGCCCCGAGCATGAATATGTCTCCGTGAGCGAAGTTGATCAGACGTATGATTCCATATACCATGGTGTAGCCCAGGGCGATGAGCGCATACACGCTGCCCAGGGCTAACCCGTTGACTAGCTGCTGTATAACCATGCTGATATCCAGGCCGCCAGACAAAGATAATCACCTCTACTACGAAAGCAGGGGGGCGGCGAAGTGCCCCCCTGCCCGTCGCTTCCGGATGCTGTTATCGCTCAAGCCCACGCGTTCAAAGTTGCGTTTGAAGGCGCCGGATCACGGATTGACCGTCGCCTTATAGGCAAACTTGCCATCCTTCACCTCGAGGATGACCGCGGGTTTGATTGGATTGCGGTTCTGGTCGAAGGCCATCTTGCCGGAGACCCCATGCGCATCCTTTGTCGCGGCGAGGGCGTCGCGGAGGGCATTCCTGTCAAGCTTGCCGACCTTCTTTATCGAGGCGTTCAGCGCGCTTTCGGCTATTGCGCACGCATCCCACGTCAGCGCAGCCAGCGCGTCCGGAACGGCTTTGTACGCAGCCTGATAGTCTTTCACGAAGGCAACAGCCACAGGGTCAGTCGAACCGGGGTAGTAGTGGTTGCTGAAGAACCCGCCCTCAATGGAATCGCCTGCGATGGGTATCAACTCTGACGAATCCCATCCATCGGCGCCGAGGAAGACAGTTCTCTTGATGCCGAGCTGCCGGGCTTGCCTGGTAATGAGGCCGACTGTGTTGTAGTAGTCGGGAAGCCACAGCACGTCCGGGTCGGCCCTCTTAATCTTGGTGAGCTGTGCGGAGAAGTCCGATTCGCCCACGCCGTACGTCTCGCTCACAACTACCTTGCCTCCGCCCGCCTCGAAGAACTTCTTGAAATTCTCTGCGAGCCCCTTGGTGTAGTCATTGCCTATGTCGTAGAGCATCGCAGCGGTCTTGGCTTTCAGGGTCTCGAGAGCGAACTTGCCCATGACCTGGCCCTGGAATGGATCAATGAAACAGGCTCTGAAGACGTAGTTGCCGACCGCGGTTACTGCCTGGTCGGTGGCAGTCGGGGTAAGAACCGGGACCTTGCTGGCCTGACCAATGGGGGCACCAGCGTTAGCGCACTTGCTGGTAACAGGGCCCATGATCATAAGTACCTTGCTCTGGTTGATCAGTTTCGACACTGCGTTGGCCGTTTCAGACGGCACGCCCTTGTCGTCTTCCACGATTATCTTGACCTTGCGGCCCTGGATGCCGCCGCGGCTGTTGACCTGCTTCTCCCAGAGGAGAGCAGCGTTCCTCACGGACATTCCGAAAGTCGCAACGTCGCCGGTGACCGGCGTGACTAGGCCGATCACAATCTCCTCGGCCCCCAGCGCAACAGCGCTCATGATAAGCAGGACCGAGACCACCAATACTAGGGACTTTCTCAACAACTGCCTCTCCTCCTCAC
>DAOTAC010000186.1:0-5130 GCA_035382325.1 Bacillota bacterium
TGATGAAGATCGACACTGCCCTGAAAAAGCTGGAGGGACGCAAGTAGTGAAGAAGAGGTTAGTCCTCACTATCCTCATAGTAGCGGCTTTCGCCGTGTTCGCGGCGGGTGCGTTCCGAAACGCGCTCACTCCGTATGTGACTTTTGCTGAAGCTGCGCAGCGCGGGGGGAGTGTGCAGGTATCCGGGGTGGCCGACAAGGATGCGGCCCGGATGGATTCCGAAAGCGGAATGTTCCTGTTCGACCTCACCGACCGCTCGGGCCAGACCATGCCTGTGCAGTTTGCCGGCGCCCCTCCAGGCAATTTCGACGAGGCCGAAAGCGTGGTCGTAGTAGGGAATCTACACGACGGGGTGTTTGAAGCCCGAAAGATCCTGGTGAAGTGCCCGTCTAAGTATCAGGCCAAGTAGAACCCCCAAATCGCAGCTGCTGCAGCTCGTCTACGGCCATGACCGTGTATCTTTTTCCGCGGCTACACGCTATAATCGGAAGAAATGCACGCTATCTAGGAGGAGGCGCCGTGGACGCTGTAAAGATCGGACTACTGGGACTCGGAAATGTCGGCAGCGGAGTTTGGAAGATTCTGAATGACAACGCGGACGAGATTGCGGAGAAGGTCGGAGCCCGGCTGCAGATAGCAAAGGTGCTGGTACACGACCCCGACAAGGGACGCAAGGTCAGTGTTCCCAGGGGACTTCTGACTACCGACGCGGACAGCATAGTGAACGATCCCGACATTCCCATCATCGTCGAGACGATAGGCTGCCCGGGCCAGGACACCCAGCTCGCCCGCGATTATATGTTGAGGGCGCTCAGAGCCGGCAAGCACGTGATAACGGCTAACAAAGAGGTGCTGGCCAGGCACGGGCGCGAACTACGGGCTGCGGTGACCGACGGCGGCGGGCTATACTACGAAGGCGCAGTGGCCGGCGGAATCCCCGTCGTCAAGGTGTTCAAAGAGGCCCTGGCCGGCAACAAAGCGCTCTCGCTCATGGGCATAATCAACGGCACCACCAACTACATCCTAACGCGAATGAGCCAGGAGGGGTCGGACCTCGACGAAGTGCTGCGAATGGCGCAGTCGCTGGGGTACGCCGAGCAGGACCCCACATCCGATGTTGACGGCCACGATGCCGCCTACAAACTGGCACTACTCGCTTCGATCGCTTTCGGCCACGATGTGCAGGTTGAGGACGTCTTCCGCGAAGGCATCTCCCGCATCAAACTGGAAGACCTGTGTTACGCCGCCGAGCTGGGCTATGCAGTCAAGCTGCTGGCAATAGCCAGGCGCGACGGAGACGGAGACGGCGACGGCGACGACAGTGTGCAACTCGCGGTGCACCCCACCATGATCCCACATAGCCATCCACTGGCCAGTGTAGGCGGGGTGTTCAACGCTGTGTTCATACGAGGCGACGCTGTAGGCGACCTGATGCTGTACGGGATGGGAGCGGGGATGATGCCCACAGGTAGCGCCGTGGTAGCCGACTGCATCGACGCGGCGCACAACTTCATCCGCCGGGTAAGCCCCCCGCGGGAAGTCCGGCGAAATCATGTGCATGTCAAGCCCATGGATGAGACAGAGTCACGCTACTACGTGAGAGTGCTGGTAGTGGACCGGCCGGGCGTGATGGCGGCAATAGCCGCAGAATTCGGCCGCGCCCAGGTAAGCATCGAGTCGCTCATACAGAAAGGACGAGGCCAGGACCCCGTCAGTGTGGTATTCGTTACCCACAGGGCGCGCGAACGAGACATTCAGGACGCTCTGCGGGAAATTGAGGCGCTGGACGTAGTGCATTCCATCGCCAGCGTCATCAGGGTCGAGGCGAGTTGAAAGACGAAGACCGGAGAGGAAGACCGGAAAAGACGAGCGCGGGTTCTACGCCCCGCGCTCTCCAACTATCTCTTTGACTTTCATGAGCCTGGTCAAGTTGCCGCGCTCGGCCTCATCCAGTTTCATGGTGATGTACTTGATGGACTGCTCTAGGCTGGGTATGAGGACATACTCCAGCGCATTCACCCTCCGCCGGGTCTTCTCGATCTCGTCCGCCAGAAGCTCCACTGCCTTCTCCACTTCGGCCAGCTCCACCAGGCTGGGCATTGCCTCCGACAGTAGCCTGATGGCTGAGTCCAGCTCAGTCGATGTGTAGGCAAAACCGTACGGGTATATGTTAGTGGCGTCGCCCTCATGCTCAAAGGTCCATTCAAGGCTAGGAACGGCTACGTTCATGATATGGCGCTGCCCGGCCCTGAGGGAGATCGTCTCCTTGGGGTATATGAGCGCCGTATCCACGGCGGCGGCCGACATCGCCCCCCGCGCGATCAAGAACCCTCGGAAAGCCGCGCCGAGCCTGTCGTCGATCTGCGCGCGCAGATCACGATCGCGCCGCACGAGCTCAAGGAAGTGTTTCATCAGCTCGTCCAGCTTATCCTTGAGGAGCTTGTGCCCACGAACGGCCATGGCGTGCCTCTTCTTGAGCTGCTGGAGCTGCATCCGGGTGGGGCTTACTCTGATCTCCATCTCACTCAGCCTCGTCCTCGCCCGCCTTGGGCAGGTACTTCTCTATGAATTCCTCTCTCACACGAGTCAGCTCATCCACAGGTAGTAGCGAAAGGAGATCCCAGCCGATGTTGAGAGTCTGCTCAATGGGACGGTCCTCTTCCTCGCCCTGTGTGATGTAGCGCCGCTCGAACTCGTCGGCGAACTTGGAGAAGATCTTATCAACGGCCGACAGCGCCGCCTCGCCCAGGATCACCGCCAGTTCTTTGGCCTCTTTGCCCCGGGCATAAGCCGCATAGAGCTGGTTCATGGTGTCGGCATGGTCCTCGCGTGTCTTGCCGCTGCCGATGCCTTTGTCCTTAAGCCGCGACAACGAGGGCAGCACGTCGATGGGCGGGTATATGCCCTTTCGGTGCAGCTCGCGGCTGAGCATGATCTGCCCCTCGGTGATGTACCCTGTCAGGTCGGGGATGGGGTGAGTCTTGTCGTCTTCAGGCATCGAAAGGATCGGGAACTGGGTGATCGAACCCTTGTTGCCCTTGATCCTTCCCGCCCGCTCATATATGGTCGCAAGGTCGGTGTAGAGGTACCCCGGATAGCCACGCCTTCCAGGCACTTCTTTACGTGCAGCCGACACCTCGCGCAGCGCCTCGCAGTAGTTGGTCATGTCGGTCAGGATAACCAGAACGTGCATGCCCAGATCGTATGCGAGATACTCGGCAGCGGTCAGAGCCATCCTTGGTGTGGCGATCCGCTCGATGGCAGGGTCGTTCGCAAGGTTGATAAAGAGCACCGCGCGCTCGATGGCGCCTGTACGCTTGAAGTCGGAGATGAAGAAGTCCGACTCTTCGAATGTGATGCCCATTGCCCCAAAGACCACTGCGAACTGCTCCTCCGTACCCAGCACCCTGGCTTGCCGCGCAATCTGCGCGGCGATGCGCGCATGCGGCAGGCCTGCGCCTGAGAAGATCGGCAGTTTCTGCCCGCGCACCAGTGTGTTCAGGCCGTCGATGGCGGATATGCCTGTCTGGATGAACTCAGACGGGTAGTCGCGCGCGTAGGGGTTAATTGGAGCGCCGTTGGTATCGAGCCGAGCGTCGGGTATGATCTTAGGGCCGTAGTCGCGCGGGCGGCCAAGACCGTCAAACACCCTTCCCAGAATCTCGGGCGACACGCCAAGTTCGATTCCGTGGCCCAAAAAACGCACCCTCGCGGACTTGATCTCAAGGCCGGCGGATCCCTCGAACAGCTGGACTAGAGCATTCGTTCCTGACGCTTCCAGCACTCGGCCGCGCCTGATCTCGCCCCTCACCGCGATCTCCACAAGCTCGCCATACTTAACGTCCTGTACTTGCTCGACGAGCATCAGCGGGCCCGCGACCTCTCTTACAGTAAGGTATTCCTTAAGCAACGTCCTCACCTCCGCCGGCAGCGATCGCGCCCACGCTGCGCCTGACCTCGTCCACCATAGTTTCAATCTCGGAGAGCCTGGCCTCCTCAACGTACTTCATCCGCCCGATCTTGGCGCGGACGGGCAAAGCCAGCACCTCATCGAGCGATGCTCCGCGCTCGACTGCCTCACGTGCAGCGCGGTCCATCTCCAGTATCACTCGGAGCATCGCCGCCTGCTTCGCAAGGGACGTGTAGGTGTCCACCTCATGGAACGCGTTCTGGTGCAGGAAGTCCTCGCGGATGATCCTGGCCGTCTCCATGGTGATCCTGTCGCGAGTCGACAGCGCGTCCATCCCCACGAGTCGCACGATCTCCGCGAGCCCCGCCTCATCCTGCAATATCCTCATGGCCTCGCCGCGCATCTCAACGAACTCGTCGCCCACCATCTCGCGCAGGTCAGCATCGACCCTATCGAGGTACAACGAGTAGCTAGTAAGCCAGTTAATGGCCGGGAAGTGGCGGCTATACGCCAGATTAGCGTCGAGCGCCCAGAAGACCTTGACCACTCGCAACGTATTCTGAGTAACCGGCTCCGACAAGTCGCCTCCGGGAGGCGACACCGCGCCAACAACAGTGAGCGCGCCTTCGCGTCCATCGGCCCCCAGGCATGTTGTGCGCCCTGCCCGCTCATAGAACTCGGCCAAGCGCGAGCCAAGGTAGGCCGGGTAGCCCTCCTCGCCCGGCATCTCCTCGAGGCGCCCCGACATCTCGCGCAGAGCCTCGGCCCAGCGCGAGGTGGAGTCGGCCATGAGGGCGACGCTGTAGCCCATGTCGCGGAAGTACTCGGCGATCGTGATGCCGGTGTAGACAGACGACTCACGGGCCGCAACCGGCATGTCGGACGTATTCGCAATCAGCACGGTCCTCTTCATGAGCGGCTCTCCGCTCTTGGGGTCAAGGAGTTCAGGGAATTCCATGAGCACGTCGGTCATCTCGTTGCCGCGCTCGCCGCAGCCCACGTAGACCACGATGTCAGCGTCGGCCCACTTGGCCAGCTGGTGCTGGACAACGGTTTTGCCAGAACCGAAGGGCCCCGGAATACAGGCCGTGCCGCCCTTGGCCACTGGGAAGAACGTGTCGAGCACTCGCTGCCCGGTCACCATCGGCTGCCCAGGCGTGAGTTTCTGCCCGATGGGGCGACCCCGCCTTACCGGCCATTTCTGCATCATCGTTATCTCA
>DAOTAC010000187.1:0-5129 GCA_035382325.1 Bacillota bacterium
CTGCTCTGGATCTCGTCAATAACCTGATCAACAGTGGACAGCCCGTCAATCATAACGTCTAGCACATGCCAGCGGATGACGTCAGTGGGCACGAATTTCAGTGCCACTCTCCCGCCGCCTACCTCGCTCCCTCCACCGTCACCGGCCACACGTACCACAAAGCAGCCGTGCGCCCCCGTTTCGCGCGGGTTCCTCCCCTGCACACACCCGGAGTACACCACGGCTGGGCAATCGGTGCGCAAAACCCGCGGCTCATGCACATGCCCGAGCGCCCAGTAGTCGATGCCTGATGCGTCAAGGTCAGCCAGTGTGCAGGGCGCATAGTTGGCGTGCCGCACATCGCCCCCGACATTGCAGTGGAGAACGCCCACTGTGAACGGATCACCCGGATCTTTCCGGAACGCAAGAGACAGATTATCGGCCACCGACGGCTGTGGGTAGCTGATCCCGCTGACCCGGGCGATCTCGCGCCCGCCTGCGATAACCGGATATGTAGAGACCTCGGGCCCGAAGAAATGGACCTCTTCCGGCCAGCTGAAGGCGGATCGCCATCCTGATAGACTGTCGTGGTTTCCGAAAGCTACGTAAGTGTGCACCCCGCGTTCAGCTAGACTGCTCAGGACCGCCCACAGCTCGTGCTGTGCCCTCAAGCTTCGCTGCTCGCTGTCGAATACATCGCCTGACAGCACTAGGAAGCGCGCCCCCTCCTCGATGCAGACCCGCGCGATTCCCTGAAGCGAAGCCGTGGCTGCACCGGCAAAGGCCTCCGCCACCTCTGGGGAGTCTAGCTTAACCGACGAAAACGGGGAATCGAGGTGGACATCGGAAGCATGTACGAAGCAGAACCCAGCTGACCCATTGGACTCGTTCAAACAGAAGACCCCCTCCACGACGATTATTCGCGCCTGCGAGGGGGTTGACCTTCCGGTGTTGGAGCGCCTGCATCTCCCGGCATTTCAGGCAATCATGGCCATTTCACAGACTTCGGGCCATCTTCAGCAATAGCTGCGGGTCCACATCGCCCACGAGCACGTAGCGTATGCCATTGCGCTCCCACTCGATGGCATGACCCACTCGTGGAGCAGATGCCCGTCGGGCCCACCACGGAACCGGTCGCTGATAGAATGTGATCGCGCCCAGACCGTCGCTGTATATTAGCTGAGCCACCGACGTCATGCGAGCCATCAGTCGCAACCTCCCGGGGCCGGGTTCCTCCCGATCAAGAATCCCCTGGGCCGGCCTCAACGCAACGAGCCGGTAACCTTCCGGCACCCATGCTGGCAGCGTCACCCTGAACCCGGCCGCTCTGGATATCTCGCCCAGCGACATGCTCGGTTCCGAGTAAGGCACTGCCTCATCCGACGATAGCGCAGCGCGTGCCGCCTGCATTATCTGACGACGCGGCGGCCCGAACGCAATCCGCTCAACCTCCCACAGCCAGATCAAATCGCCGCGGTAGTTGCGGTCCTCCACTCGCAAAGCGGTGCCGGCATAAAAGTCCACCCATACCGTCCTGCGCACATTCCCAGGCCACTTAGGATCAATCCGCAACTCGATGGTGTCGCGTCCGGCAACGGAAGCGCCCTGGCATGCCGTGAACGTGTAATTTTCTGACATAAGCGCCGAATCGTAGCGCAGGGGTCCAGCCAGCGATGCCAGAGCCTGAATGCGTGGCCCCGCGGCCGGGAAGCGAGTCATGTCTGCGGGTGAGCCGGAGGAGGTTCCATTCAGAGGCGTCCCGTAGAAGACCCGCATCCCATCGGCCAGGGCCAAACTGGCGATGTACCCGGACGCACACATGCTGTAGACAGTAATGCCGTCTGCGCGAGCCGCATCCACCCACACTTCCGCCGTGGACGGGTTCCACATCCTAATCCGGGCTTCGTAGTCAGACGTCGGCGCCATACTGAGTTCGTAGAGCGCCTCCGGCGTAAGCCCGAGAGTGGCTGGAGCAGAAGTCGCAGATGTGGCACAGACGCATACGGCAGATGACACCAAACAGACGGCAAGTGCCAGTGCCGGCAGTGTTGACCGCAGCACCGACAATGTTGACCGCAGTACCGACCTCAGTGTGGACAATGGTGCTGGCCATAGTGCCCGCCATACTGATTGCCGCGACTTCACTGCTCAGTTCACCTCCCCGGGTACGAAACTAGCAACGCTCCGACATTCCCGGAACGGATGATGTAGTGCGAATCCACAAGAAGCTTGTCCTGTGCCGTCAGCTCGCGTCTGTATGCAGTTTCAGCGATGCCAAGTGCCGACACCGCCAGCACGATCACAGCAACCCCCAGCCCGAGTGCGAGTCGCCTGTGAGATCTGATCCATCCTGCCGCCCGACCTACCCAACTCTCTCGGCGCACGGTCTTGGCCGCGCGGCTACGCGATGCACAAGCCACGCCCACGACCCCAGTCCTGGAGATGCCCGCATCTACTAGTGCAACCATCGCCTCTACATCCCACTCGGGCGATTCCAAGCGCCGTGCCGCACTTCCGAGCCCGGCTATGGCGTCGGCCGCCGCACGGCACGCAGAACACGTCCGTAGGTGATCGGCTGCAGCCTGCTTTGCCCACCCATGTAGTTCCCCGTCGACGTACGCGCCCAGCGATTCGTCGTCCAGATGTAGCAGGGCGCCGTCACGCCCGCGCGTGTTACCGCCTACTGTTGGCTTCATGCACCATGCCGCGCCGGCTCTCACGCGAACCGCGCAGCCTTCACCTCCTCGCCCAGAGCCTCCCTGAGCATCCGCCTGGCCATGTTCAGCCTGGATTTTACGGTTCCTTCTGCAATCCCAAGGACGCCGGCGATCTCAGAGTAGCTCATCAGTTCCGTCTCACGCAGGAGGAACACCGTTCTGTAGATGTCGGGCAGTCTTGCGACTGCCCTACCTATCTCCCGGGCGGTTTCGATCCGGCCCACAACGTCCTGGGGATCAGAACCCTCGTCTTCCACCTGAACGTGAAGAGGTTCGCCCGCCTCACCCGAACCCGCTGGCATATCCAGCGACACCATGGCAGCTTCGTTCCGACCTTCCTTCCGGAACTGGCCCATGATCGCGTTCACGAGTATCCGCCGGATCCAGGAGTAGAACTCGGCCTCGCCTCTGAAGTTGCTGATGCCCCTCCATCCTGCAAGGAGGGCCTCCTGCACCGCGTCCCACGCTGCATCTTCAGAACCGATCATCCGCCATGCCAGGTTGAGCAGCTTCTTCGAATGCCTCCGTACGAGCTCAGAGTAGGCATCCTGCGAACCCGACGCTGCTCGGCGCGCAAGATCTCCATCGGACATACGTGCCCACTCTGAACCGACCAACAGCCCGACCCCCTGCCGCCCATGGGATGGATCCCGGAGTCGGCGCTACGCAAGCCGGGTCGATCGGCCCGACTCCGGGATCTCCATCAATGCGTCGACCAATGCCTCGGCTGATGCCTCGACACTGCATCAGCAATACGCCGACTCGCACGTTTAGCGAGACATTCGACAGGCTCGCTGTACAGACCTTCGGACATGGAGGATCACTTGCCGTTGCTAGGAAGGCTCACGGGGCCTCGCATCATGTTCCTCCAGTGCATAAGTATCATGGTGCGCATGCCGGCAAACCTTATCATTTGCTGGCCGACCGACCCCAGATTGGGCATCACGCGATACTGCATGCCCAGCCCTGGCTTGAGACCCATCTGAATACCGGCCTTGCGTGAGTCGACGAGTCGCCGCCTCAGGCGATCCGGAGCCAGTGCTTCTTGCCCCTTGGTGACCTGATCCTTGGTGACCTGATCCTTAGTTATCAGCCCATCTGCGGCGGCTTGCTCAAGAAAGGCTGTATGTAGGGCGGCAATCTCCCTAGAAAACTCCTCCATGGACATTCCCGCAGCGTACGCCAGGACAGGCATGCTCACCTTGTCGGTCTTTGCCTGTTGTATGACTTGCCCCAGGCTCTTGCCCTGCTTACGTGCGACTACTACCGCACCACATATCTCACCGAGCCCGACTCCGCTCGACAGATGCTTCTTGAGTTCCTCGGCTGGTACGCCAGTGACCTTTGCCCATATCGCCAGTTCCTGTTCAGCCTTGCTGGTACTGCCGCACAGCGGGCACTGCCCCCATTCACCGGACCTTGGCGAAGGCGCAGGCATAGGCACAAGTACCTTGACACGACCGCGGATCGGGCCTCGCTCGGTCCCGCGCGGTAGTTGCTCTGCAGACTTCGGTGCAGCTTCCCCAGGCTGCACAGGTTCGGGTGCTGCCACCTCGGGGAGGGCAGACGGTTGGCTTTCATCAATGCCGTCTGCATATACTGATGCCGCCGATCCCAGAGCCAGACATACCAGAATCAGGAGAACAAGAATGCGCTTCACTACAGTCACTCCTTTACGCTAATGTAGCTGGCGATGCGCGCATCCGGCACGTATCGCTCAGGCCCTATTTGTACTGATGCTGAGAGCGGGCAGAAGTTCGAATACGAAAATCGCAGGCGTTTCCGCGCATACTGGGCATTGCGCGTGACAATGAATAGCGCATCACGCATGATAAGTATGCCTTGCCCGAAACCACTCATGTCGTGTACTATCTGCAGTAGGATTCATTTGGAGGTACTTGACCCATGACATACCTCGGCCGACCTGTACTGATGCAAAGGAGAGCTCCTCTGACCTACGCTCTCCTTGCAACTAACATACTGGTCTTCATCGCCTTAGAAGCATCTGGTGGGTCGCAGAATCCCCTGGTTCTGCTGAAATGGGGCGCCAAGTTCACCCCCGCAATCCGCGCCGGCCAGCCCTGGCGCCTTTTCACGGCCATGTTCCTGCATGCCGGTGTGCTCCATTTGGCCGTCAACTCCTACTCTCTACACAATCTCGGGAACGTGGTGGAGCGCCTATTTGGCACACACCGGTTCGCCCTAATCTACTTGATAGGCGGAGTATGGGGTTCGCTTGCCAGTACGTTCATGTCCGACCCCAGAGTGCTCGGAGTGGGCGCCTCGGGGGCCATATTCGGCCTCGCCGGCTGTCTCTTCTACTTCGGTCTCCGATATCCCAGTCATTTCAGGGTGCTGGCAGGCTGGAGATTCATAGCGATCGTCCTGATCAACCTGTTAATCGGGTTCTCCAGTTCACACATTGACGGATAT
>DAOTAC010000188.1:0-5118 GCA_035382325.1 Bacillota bacterium
CTCGGCACTACCTCCGTCGGCTGAGCGGAGCAATTCACCCCCGCTTATCCAGTACGATTCAGTGTGAGACGTGCCCGAGTATCGGAATTCGAATCCCCCTCCAGAACGGCTTTGGACAGACGACGCGCTGCGCATACCCAAGAACGCGTTCCCGGAGCCATCCAGTAGCTGATTCGCTGCCAGGGCCAGTCTTTGAGCATAGTAGGCTTGCGCGGTCACTCGAGCATTTGCAGACATTCCCACTTGTACGTACGCGAAAAATGCCCCAACCAGCACGGCTGCGAGCACGACACTGATTAGCAACTCTACTTGAGTGATTCCGCTCTCGCCATCATCATTTGCAGACCAGCGTCGTATTGCTGGCAAGCACCTTCGCACCCTGATTCACCTCGACCTTGAGGCGGTACACTCCGTACTCAGTATCAGCCACACTGTACCTTACAGAATACCGATTGGGAATCCAGTCTCTGTCGTAAGCGATGCTGCCCTTGTCTATATCGGATTTGAGATTTGACGAGGTCAACTCCTCGGTTACTGCCTGAAGAACTGAAACAGCCTCTACTTTGTCTTTCCCGCGCTGGCTCGTCCCCATTGCCGTACTGATTCCTGAGTAGACGAAGGTTCCGATTAGCCCAAGTAGAACCACGACCACCATGATCTCCACAAGGGTAAAACCGTCATCTCTAGTGCGGGTAATCGGGAACACCCCCCTGGCGAGAGATGGTTACAATAGTAGCAACACGAAATTGCTGTACCAATTATCACTTATCAGGGATAGATGTGCAACTCCCGAAGAAAAGATAGATGGTGATTCGGGAAAATGCTACCTAACCCACTCCCGCGACCAGCCGGCAATCTCCGTGGGGTCGTATCCGGGAACTCCTGAGTCCCCTACAGCGCGAAACGTGACCGTGGTGTTGTTTTTGGCTTTGAACGACCCTCCTACTGTGACTGTGCCTGATAGCGTCATGTTGTTCTTGAGCTCAAGGTCTCCCCCGATTACCAGGTGCAGTTTCTCGAGTCCCCCAAGACAGTTTTTGCATTCCATGTCGCCGGCTACGATCACCGTGATCTTCCCGTAAAACTCAAGGTTGTTCTTGGCCAGCAGATCGCCGTTTACGAAGAGCACTCCATCATCTGATGGGCTTTCGATGCGGACACTGTTCTTGCTGAGATTCCCGAGTGTGCCGTCGAAGAATCTGTACCCATTCACAACGATTCGGCTATCGTCACCTGGGTAGAAGTCTGGCGCTGGATAGCCCCTGTACTCCTCAGGATCCAGGACCGGAAAAGGCATCGGCGTATTCTCCCGTTTGCTGAAGCCTTCCGAAGTGCGGAACCCGGTTATCTTGCCGCCCGACACGATGTCTGAACCTACAACGATGTTGGTCTCCTCGTTAAATCCCGTGACAGACTCCGCGGCGTACAGTCCATACCCATAAATCTGGGGCGGAGGCGGAGCTATGGTATTCACCTTCAGCGATACGCTCTGCGACTGACTACCCACTGCCGCAGTTGACACAATCATGTACGAAGAACCGTCAACCGATATCGTTCCTGTGACTGCCTCTGATCCAACGGCCGCCGTAAAACCCCTGTCCTTTCGGTAGCTGGGATCGGTCTTCAAGCGGTTGTAGGCTGCTTCGGCGCCTCCTTCCGCCAGTAGGACCGCCTGTACCCGTCTCGCATTCGAAGTCTGCATGCGGTATGCCGCTGTGGAGTTGGTCAGCAACCCAAAAGCCAACACTGTTATGACGACCACGGCCACCAGAACCGAAAGCAATACTGAGCCTGACTCAGACGAATGAATGCGCGCCAATTGGTTCACCCCGCTTTCACCTTCTGATGGTGACCTGTGTTGATGCGGTCTCTGACATACCGGAACGTGTGCATGTAATCGATATTGTGTATGAACCGGCGTACTCTGTCGGATTCACCTGGAAAGATGCCACGTCTCTTGCGACCGTTGCACTGGTAGATGTACCGCCCGGCACAGTCGTAGCCATCTTCAGATCGGTACCATCGACTCTGAAAGAGTAGACAGTATCGCCCGAAAGACCCTTTACCTTGATCACAGGACTTGTGGGATCGGCCGCGTCAACAGACGACGCTATTCTCATTTTGGACGAAACAGCCATCAGCCCCGCTTCAGACTGCATATCGAGAGAGGCATCGGTCGATGTACGTGCCCATGCACTCCACGCTCCGGTCATGACTGTCCAGGTCACTCCTATGATGAGCCCTGCCAGCACAATGACAATGAGCAGCTCGACCAGGGTTAGCCCTTTCTCATTCTGCAAAGAGTGTTCGACACGTAACATTCCGAGACTTTCCCTTCAGGTCATATGTGACAGTAGCCGCGATGGTCCAGGTGCGGTCAGGCGCCGTGCCGGACTGCGTGACTGCGATCGTCCTGCGAAACTGCGATCTGCCGAGCGCTGCTAGCTCAGCCTCTTCCTCCTCGGCACTCCTCGTAACCAGGTAGTCGTAGTTTCCATTGTTGAAGTACGAGCGGTACTTCTCGACCGCCTGGTTAGCCAGATCCGATGCGTCCGCTTCCATCTCCGCGGCTTTCTGCACATATACTCCCTGCATAATCGCAGTGAAGAGGGCCGCGATCGCAACGCCTATGAACACTAGGGCTACGAGCACCTCAACTAGAGAATACCCCGATTGTTCAGTCATGCACTTCGCCAATACCCCACCCCCCCGGAGCGTGGTCGCGCCGCAAGATACGTCATTCTATCCCTTGACTACCCCCAACGGCCTAAGCCGCACGACCTTCATAGATATCCCCGCCTTGTGAGTAATATCGACAATGTCGTTTACATCCTTATAGGCCTCGGGCGCCTCCTCAGCTAGTGCGCTCTTGCTGGCCGAGCGGGCATACACTCCCGCCTCTGCAAGCGACTGCCTGACCTCGCTGGGCCTTTGGGCCTTCAGAGCCTCGTTGCGGCTCATCAGACGGCCTGCTCCGTGACATGTGGAGCCGAACGAGACCTCCATCGCCTTCTGCGTGCCCACGAGAACATAGGAGTTTCGGCCCATGTCGCCTGGAACGATCACCGGCTGGCCGACCCCTCGATACGCTGCCGGCACGTCCGGATGCCCGGGCGGGAAGGCGCGCGTAGCTCCTTTTCTGTGGACACAGAGCTTTCGGAGACGGCCATCCACAGAGTGCTGTTCAACCTTGGCGATGTTATGGCACACATCGTATAGCAGCGTCATGCCCAGACTTTCAGGAGTCGACCCGAACTCGCGCGCGGTAGCCTGCCTGACCCAGTGAGTGATACACTGGCGATTCGCCCAGGCAAAGTTGGCCGCGCATGCCATGGCTACGAAATACCTCTGCCCCTCGGATGACTCGAAGGGGGCGCACGCGAGCTGCCTGTCGGGAACGGTTATGCCGTATTTTGCGAGGGCTGCGTTCATCGTGACCAGATAGTCCGTGCAAACCTGGTGCCCCAGCCCACGCGATCCTGTATGTACCATTATCACGACTTGATTCTGATGTAGTTCGAATACTTTCGCCACATCCGGCGCAATCACCTCTTCCACGACCTGTATCTCTACGAAGTGATTGCCGGACCCCATAGTGCCAAGTTGCGGCATCCCGCGCTCCATGGCCCGGGTGCTCACGGCTGCCGAGTCCGCCGCCTCCATCCTGCCCCCGTCCTCGGTGCACTCAAGGTCAGCCTGGTTTCCGTAGCCCGATCGCACTGCCCATTGGGCCCCGTGCTCAAGGACTTGCCGCACTTCATTTGCGCTCAGCTGAACGGGTCCCCGCGTGCCAAGCCCCGACGGCACATCGCGGTACAGCCGGTCTATCCATGACTTGATCTTGGGAGTCGCATCGCCAAGCTCCAGATTCGTTCTGACCAGCCTGACTCCACAGTTTATGTCGAAGCCGATGCCTCCGGGGGTGATCACCCCATCTTCCAGGCGCATCGCCCCCACGCCCCCGATGGGAAAGCCGTATCCCGAATGGATATCCGGCATGGCCAGGGCGGGCCCGCTTATGCCTGGAAGGCAGGCCGAGTTGGCCAGCTGCTCCAGAGCCTCGCTATCGCGGGCAACCTCCAGCCCCTCGCTGTCAGTGATCACGACGGCGTCTGCGCGCATGCCCTGCTTGTAGGCTTTGGGTATGCGCCACCGGAATTCGTCAATTCGCTCTAGCGGGCCTTTCCACACACTCGACACGTGCTCAACCTCCTCTCAAGCATCCAGAACCAGCCGAGCCGTCCACTTACCGTCGGCTAGTTCCGCTACTTCTATCATGTGATAAGAAGCCGCCTTGGGCACAAGCCCCAGTATCCCACATTGATCGGCCGCCAAAAGGAGGGCGTTCTCCGTCAGCACAATGCCGGCGACTTCCGCATCGAGACACGCGGCGCCCGCGCCCTCGGCCGGCTCCGTCCGGCCGAGCTCGCGGAATTCGAATCCGCAAGGCACAAATGCCTCACAGTCGAAAAGAAAGATGATCTCGTTGGCGAAGTCCACCAGCAGCGACTCAAGATCGGGCGCGGCCAGCTCAATTCTTCGAGTAGCGGGCATGCCCAGTCTATGCTCCCACTCGCCCCCAAGCTCTGCCCACGGAAGTATCAGATTGGACAGAGCGAGCCCGCAGCCGGTGAATACCTCCGGAAGCGAGCTCGCTGTCACTCGGAAGGCGGCGTCACCGGCCTCATCGAAAGGTTCAATGATGGTCTTGACGTCGGCCATTGATTTGTCTCCTCTTGGCGCTCCCCGCCAGGTCAGTCGCTACTAGTCTTCCAGATCCTCCGCAATCTTGGACGACACCCTTGCGATTGATATCACCTGATCGCCCTCTTCAAGAGCCATTGCCTTGACTCCCTGCGCGTATCTGCCCATTCTAGGCACGTCGGAGATCTGGAAACGTATCACATACCCTGCCATCGTCATCAGCATCAGCTGGTTCTCCTCGCGCACCAGCTTGACCCCGGCGATATGGCCGGTCTTGTCAGTCAGTTTGCAGGCCTTGAGCCCCTTGCCGCCGCGCCGCTGCGGACGGTATTCCGACACTGAGGTGCGCTTGCCGAATCCGTTGTTCGTGATCACCAGCACATCCGCATTGTCGCGCGCGATGTCCATGCCCAC
>DAOTAC010000189.1:0-5038 GCA_035382325.1 Bacillota bacterium
TTCTGCATCCTGTTCAGGATGTCGAGACCCCTGCGTCCCCTATTCCGCTTAAGAACGTCGGAAGAATCAGCTATGTGCTGAAGCTCCTCCAGCACAAAGCCTGGAACGACAAGTGTTCCCTCAACAAACCCGCTGTCGGCAATATCGGCAATGCGGCCATCGATGATGACGCTTGTATCAAGTATCTTCGGCTTGGCCTTGCCAGCATAGCTCCTCATACTGCGGTCGCGCGCAACGGCCGACCGCACCAGTTCGCCGCTGCGCGGAAGCGGCGCCAGTATGGACATGATTTCCTCCCGCTTGTGCGAGCCAATGACCATTCCGGCCAGGCCGAAAAAGACGTTCAGGGCTATCCCGACGTAGCTGCCCAGCGACGGTATGAGAGCTATAGGAATGGCGAGTAAGTTAGCTATTATTAGGCCGACTATCATACCGACAGCGCCGGCGATTATCCCGCTCGCCGAGATGTTCCGGACTCCCGAATCCACATACTTGCCAAACCGCGAGGCCATCTGGTGCAGAAGCGGCGTGATGGCGAACCCTATCAGCCCTCCGCCGGTCATCGCACCCAACATAACTCTGAGCCCCGCGCCCTGGCTCTCCGGCATCATGACGGCCACCGGAAACGCCCGATGAACAAGAAAACCTGTGGCGATCCCGGCCCCGACCATCAGGACTCGCATAGTCGTATGACGCACTGAGCGCTTCACCTCCCTCCAGCCGGCAGCAGATGAACCCGGCTGTTCCAGGCTAGTATATCCAGTGGATGGTCAAGTATGAAAATGGGCGGCCCCTCTAGGCCGAGTCTAGTATGGAGTCGATTGTTCGAGATATATCGTCGATGGAGCGCTTCTCCACCATGGCCATCTCGCTTGTCAGTATCTGCTTGGCGTTCTCGAGCATGCGGCGTTCACCAGTGGAAAGTCCCTTTTCCCTATCCCTGATGCCCAGATTGCGCACTACCTCGGCCACGGAGAAGATGTCGCCCGTCTTCATTTTCTCCATGTTCGCCCGGTATCTGCGATTCCAGTTCTGGCTCATCGCGGTCTTCTCCCCGCTGAGCACCTCGTACACCCTGGGAATATCCTCAGGCCCAATGACCGGCCTCAGGCCCACTTCCGAAGCGCTTGATCGGGGAACCATCACTTTCATATCGCCGACTTGTAGACGCATGATGTAGTAGTTGTCCCGCAGCCCGAGGACTTCTCGCTCTTCGATGGCCTCAACCACCCCAGCTCCATGCATGGGGTAGACCACCCTGTCTCCCACGCTAAACATGGTTTGCATCACTTCCTCCTCGAGCGCCTTTTGTAATTGTACCATTGGCTGCCAGGCCAGTCAATTCGCGCGAGCGACGCATCGACCCACCGACCCTGACCCGGGGCTGATCCGGAGTCGCTAATCCGGGGTTGTTGATTCGGCTCTGATTCGGCTCTGATTGACAACGCGGTGGACCAAACGTATAATCAAGTTGAACTTCAGCCCGGCCATATCACCTGCGTGTACCGGATTTGGAGGTGAGCGCTCTTGGCCGACCTCTCATGTAACGACTTCCAGGATTCTGTCTGCGAGTACCTAATTCGCCACCGAAGCGTTCTCGATGTAATGTCGAAATTCCAAGAAGCCAGCGCGCGAGTCAACCGTGCGATGGCCAAAGCGGTTACGACCTGTGGGTGCCTGGAGATCCAGGCCCACCGGCAGAAGTTCCCCGAAGATGTGTCGCTGGAAGATCTCCGGCGTCTAGTCTGTTCACACCTCAGCGGCGAGCTGTGCCCCGAGTGCAGAGAGGCTCTCGAGACCGAATTGGGGCAGACGATTTTCTATGTAGCGGCCTTGTGTGCAATAACGGGCTTGGACATGAACGAGATTATGGCGAAGGAATACGATCGCCTGCGCATGTTGGGCTTGTTCAACCTCACCTGAGTAGCTCCGGCCGCCAATGTGTGATATTGAGTCCTCGATCACATGACAAGGTTGCGAACGACTTGGTCGCGAAGGCGAGCCAGCCCTTCGCGCACTGCCCTCGCTCGCACATCTCCAATGCCTTCTATCTCGTCGAGCTCCTCCACGGTAGCGCTGCGTATGGCCTTGAGTGATCCGAATCCCTCCACGACATTCTGGATCACCGAGATTGGCAACCGCGAGATCTTCGACAGAGCGCGGTAGCCTCTGGGCGACATAGCTGATTCCAACGAAGCTCCCGAGCTCTGGGTCAGCGCCCGGGATAGGCTCGTCAGCTCCAGCACCTCGTCGAAGGGCCACTCGGCCACTCCCCGCATCAATCGCTCCGCCTCGGCCTGGCCGCCATCGGGTATGTAGTCCATGGCCACGAAGAGCACGTCCTCCCACATGCCTCCCACGACCTCGTCGGCCTGGATCTTCACCAGGCGACCCTCCGACCCCAGTTCTGCTATGTAGTCGGTAACCTCGTCCCATGCACGTCTCATCAGTTCGTATCTCTGCAAAACCCGACATACGTCTACCAGCGTAGCCTCTTCGATGAACTCCAGCGCAGTGAGGTTGGCAAGCGCCTTGACCAGTGCGTCGCGGTAGTTGGCCATGGTCTGCAATGCCTGGTTAGCTTTGGCCAGCACCACTCCTATATCGCGCAGGACGTATCTGGTATGCCCCCAGTACACGCTGATCACCGAGCGCCTCTGAGAGATCGCGATAACCAGTTGGCCTGTCATCTTGGCAACACGCTCGGCGGTGCTGTGACGCAGGCCGGTCTCGCGTGACGGTATGTCAGGGTCGGGCGCAAGAGTGACATTTGCGTGAAGTATTCTATCAGCATTGGACGATAGGATTATGGCCCCATCCATCTTGGCAAGCTCGTAAAGGGCGGCCGGCGAAAACTCGGCGTCCAGCCTGAACCCGCCTTTCACGATCCCCATTACCTCAGGAGTGTCTCCCACAACTATGAGCCCGCCGGTCCGGGCACGCAAGATGTTCTCCAGCCCATCATAGAGAGGAGTGCCGGGCGCGACCATGCCGAAAATCTTGCGCAGCTTCTCCGACATCAAGCTTTCACCCCCGCAAACACCGCGTCCAGGGCTTCACGCACGCTCGCAGCCCCTATGATCTCAACATCCTTCGGCCGCCTGGTCATGCTCTTAAGATTGTGACGCGGAACCACACACCTGCCAAATCCGAGACGCTGGGCTTCGGCTACTCTCACATCGGCGTGATTCACCGCCCTGAGCTCTCCGGCCAACCCTACCTCGCCGAAGACCACCGTGCCGCCTGAGGCGGGCACGCCGCGGAAACTGGATACCACGGCCGCTGCTATTCCCAAATCAACAGCCGGTTCGTTAAGGGCGACTCCACCTGCCACGTTCACGTAGATGTCTTCCACGCCGATGGCAAAGCCTGCTCGCCTTTCGAGCACCGCAATGATTATGGCCGTCCTGTTGTAGTCGACGCCCGTAGTCGTCCTGCGTGGAGTCCCGGTAACCGACCGAGCAACCAGCGCCTGAACCTCTACCAGGAGCGGCCTGGTCCCTTCCAGGCTGGCCACGACTACAGAACCGGCCGCGCCGCCGGGTCGCTCCGACAAAAGCATCTCCGAGGGGTTCTCTACCTGCTCAAGCCCGGCATCGGTCATAGCGAAGATCCCAACTTCGTTGGTCGAGCCATACCTGTTCTTCACAGCCCGGATAATGCGATGGGCGTGTGAGCTCTCACCTTCGAAATAGAGCACAGTATCGACAATGTGCTCCAGAACCTTCGGGCCGGCAATCGCGCCGGATTTGGTGACATGCCCCACAAGGAAGATCGGCACTCCCTGTTCCTTGGCGGCTCGCATCAGCAAGGCCGTGCACTCACGCACCTGCCCCACGCTGCCCGGCGACGATTCCAGACCGGCGTAGTCCATCGTCTGGATCGAATCGATCACCACCAACGCCGGATGGACCGCATGGATCTGATCGATAATGGAGATTACGTCCGTCTCCGGAAGGACCAGAAGGCGCTCGCACTTGGCATCGAGCCGCGCCGCGCGCAAGCCGACCTGCCGGGCTGACTCCTCGCCCGTGACGTAGAGCACCGGGCCCATCCGCCGCGCAACACTCGCCGACACCTGCAGCAGTATGGTGGACTTGCCTATGCCGGGGTCGCCTCCTATCAGCGCTACCGACCCCGCCACTATCCCGCCGCCCAGCACTCGGTCGAACTCGCCTATCCCGGTGATGAGGCGTTCTTCGTCCCCGGAGATCACCTCACCCACCGGGATCGGCCTCGCCGCCGCAGAGGCCAGGCCGCGCCCGGAGCCGCTGCGCCGGCTGGACGTGCGCGCCGGCGCCTCCTCCACCCAGACTTCTTCGACGAACCGGTTCCAGCTGGCACAGGCCGGACACTTGCCCATCCATTTGGCAGATTCGTATCCACATTCCTGGCAGACGAAAACGCCCTTCGGGCCCTTCATGCACGACCGCCCCCAGAGTTCTGGCTCTCACGCTCCTAAGCTATATCCTTCGTTACACCAGCCTCTGAACCCTTCTGGTTTTGAACGCGAAAGACGAGAGTGCCCTCTTGTGCGTCAACGCGCACTTCCTGGCCGTCCTTGATGCGGCCGGCGATGATCTCGTCCGACAGACGATCCTCCACAAGCCGCTGAATCACCCGCCTGAGCGGCCGTGCTCCGTACTCAGGGCTGTAACCTTCGTTCACAAGAGCGTCTTTGGCAGCAGGCGTGAACGAAAGGTGTATGCCCCTGGGTTCGAGATGAGAGCGAACCTCGGCAAGCATGAGTTCGACAATCTGCTCGAGTTCCGCGCGCCCCAGTGCATGAAAGACGATCACCTCATCCACACGGTTCAGGAACTCCGGCCTGAAGGTCTTCTTCAGCTCAGACATGACCTTGTCGCGCATGCGCTCGTACGAGTCGCGTTCGTCGCGCTCAGTGCGGAAGCCCAGAACTGTGTCGCGCTGAATCTGGGTGGCTCCTACGTTTGACGTCATTATCAGCACGGTGTTCCGAAAGTCCACAGTCCTGCCCTGACCGTCGGTAAGGCGCCCGTCCTCCAAGACCTGCAGGAGG
>DAOTAC010000190.1:0-5026 GCA_035382325.1 Bacillota bacterium
CAGGATATCCGGCCCCGAGAATTAACTGCAAGACTATCAGCGGGGAGCGGTTGTGCCTGGCGGATTGTGCGGGCGATTTGGTGCTGCTGACGTTCTTCAGCACCGCATCGGGCGCTAGCCTTGCCCATGTATCGGTCTTGGCTCAAATGCGCGCAGGAGGACTGGAGGGCACGAGGATTGTGGCGATTGCGGTGGCCGAGAAGGCGGACGCCGTACTCCGATACGTGGAAGCTCGTAAGCTGGACCTGCCCGTTATCGCCGATCCCAAGGGCGAACTTGCGCGCCTATATGACATTACTGCCGTTCCGACGACATTCGTCATTGATGCAGAGGGCATAGTGCGTGACCTGCGCGTGGGCGCCATGACCCGCGCACAACTGGAGCGGGCGGTGCGCTCGGCGCTCTAGGGCATCCGCCTGCGCCTACTGGCAACCAATGTGGAAATGAGCACTTCGGACTCGATAGTGGGCCGTGTATATGTGCCGTACGCTGCACGCTTGCCGCGAAAGGCCCATCTACCTGGCCTTTTGCGACCTGTTCATATTATGAACAGGTTTTCCCCGGATGTGTCGCGAGTCCGGACGAGTACTGATGTATATCGGAACGTATATCCGCATAAAGGCTGGCGACGGGATGATCCAGTGGCTGCGGTCGTGAATAGTGGCATGATGTGGCTGGCGAATGGGGATTATTGCTAATGTCGTCCGCATATCGTTAGCCCATTTGGGTATACATGTTAGGACCTTTCCGTCTTAGGCCGCCTATGCATCTATTCGTTCCGTTATGCATCACCTCTTGTCCGTTTTGTCGACATATCGTCGGGAACGTGTTCATAAAATCTACATCTAGATTCTTCCATATACCCTGTGGTCCGCCGCTGCGCTCTCCCTGCTGCTAGGCTTCGCTTCGTCTGTGATCGAAACCGCATGTACCTGTGGATTACATATGTCTGCACTCTTCGGGCCTGATCACCTCGTTCACATGAGATGTTTCGCGTGGATGCACAGAATCTGCCGGGCCCCCGCGTGATGACCAACCCTCAATGCCCAGGTCGGTGCCTTTCTGCCTGCGCTGCCGCCCGCCGACCGAACAACGCCTTGAAGACAAACGGCGCTCCCAGCGTGGCCCAGATGGCTACTGCTGCGTAGCGAAGCATATTCCACAGCGCTGCCTGTGGGAAGACTGCCTTCAGTCCGTACCTGACCCCCATCAACCCAGCCATGCCCAGGATCACCTTGATGACTTGAACAGGTAGGCCGGCGCGAACATCGTACTTGACGTACGCATTCTCGAGGGTGTACCCGATTCCCGCCCCTGCTAGGAAGCCCAGCACCTGGGCTACTTCCTCGGTGAACGCAGGATTACGGGGCGCGGACAGCGCGAAGGCGAGCCCCGGCAGTACGATGGAAACAGCTAGTTGGAGGCCCACTCTGCTCGTGCCTTCCGTGCCCGATGCGCGCAGGCGTCGTTCGATTTCTGAGTATGCGAGAGCGATGGCCAGGCCCAGCGGCGCTCCGACCAGAACATCGGTAGGATAGTGGACCGTGGCATAGACTCGCGTGAAAGCCACTACCACAACCACTGCGATTCCGACGACGGTTACCCAATTCCGCCGGACCGAGCGGGCCAGGTAGGTCCAGAATGTGGACGTAACTTGAGCGTGCCCGCTGGGGAATGAGTATCCCGTCCCGGTCAGTTTCAGGTACTCGGGCGCGTCAAGGTGGGGAAAAGCGACGTAAGGCCTCGCCCGGCACACGATGAACTTGATCCCCACGTTGATGTAGTTCGAAACCGACAGGACTATCGCTAGACCAAACCCCAGTGACTTGCTGATGCACCAGTAGAGTATTGGTATCACAATCATGTAGAATGTTGTCGAGCCCAGATCGGTTACGACTTTGATCACCCTGTCAAGCCCGGGGGTTGCGATGCCCCTCAAGGCCTCGAACACTGTGACACTGTCCAATGCCGATCACCTCCGGGAGATGACGTTCTTCGCATAGGTCTAGAATCCTTTGTGTTCTTGTAAAGGAGCCTGAGCCCCTATGATTGTGAGCCTTGGAGACCTGATGGTCGACGCGTACTTTCAAATACCCGACAGACGAAACCCACGCACCGACACTCAAGGACGAGTGGAGTTGGCCGCAGGCGGGTCGGCTGCCAATTTCGCTGTGTGGATCGCGCGCCACGGCCGCAAGTCAGGCCTGATAGGGCGGGTCGGCCACGACTTCTTGGGGCGGGCGTTGGTCGCCGACTTGGAGCATGAAGGTGTGTGCCCGTATCTTGTATTCGATCCCGACCCGGATTACGGCACCGGTCGGGTGGGGGTGATTGTTGCAGCCGACGGCGAGCGCGACATGGTATGCGACCGGCGGGCCAATGCGCGCCTTTCGGTGGAGGACATTCCAGAACATGTCGTGGCCGGCGCCGAATGGCTGCACGTTTCGGGATACGTATTCCTGGAGGAGGCGCCGGCCAAGGCCGCGCGACACTCCATTGACATAGCCTGCGAAGCCGGAGTCCCTGTGTCGGTAGACCCTGCAGCGTACTCATTCATCCACGCCCTGGGGAGACAGGCCTTCCTGAAGCTGTGCGACGGGGCCACGGTGATCCTTCCTAACCTGGACGAAGGGCGTGCCATGACAGGACTGGAGCAGCCTGAAGACATCGCGTCCTGCCTGCTCGACCACTTTCCGGTGGTCGCGCTGAAGCTGGGCGCCGATGGGTGTCTGGGCATGGCGCGGCAATGGGCGGGGATGGCGGGCATCACGGGTGCGGCGGGGTCGATGGGCGCAGGAGCGGGGGTCGCAGCAGGAGCAGGTGCCGCAGGCAGATCCGACGCCGCGGGCAGAGCAGGCGGTGTAGACGCAGGGGGGCATGTGCTCGAAAAAGGGCTCGTGGCTGCGGTAGGATTCGCGGCTGTGCCCACTCGGGTAGTCGACACGACCGGCGCAGGGGACGCCTTCGATGCCGGGTTCGTGCTTGAGTATTCGCGCGGGGCGGGGTTGGCCGCCAGTCTGGCGCGGGGCAACGAGATGGGAGCCAGGGTAGTGTCGAGGATGGGCGCACGGTGACATGCGCGGCATACAGGCGAAGCGTGGCAGTCGCATCAGTTGAGCAATATCCAGGCCCCGACCGCGAGTAGCGCTATTCCCAGGAACTTGAGCGGACTGAACGGGATGCGCTCTACTCCCAGCCAGCCAAGGTGGTCGATGAGTGCGGCCATACTGATTTGGCCCACTATGATGGCGGTTGTTGCGCCCACTGCGCCGGCCTTGCGTATTCCGTAAGCCACCGCAGCTGTGATGACCGGTCCTACAGGCCCGCCGAGCAGGCTCCACCATGGGGCTGTGCCCAGGCGTGCCAGGCCTCCCTGGCTTAGCCCCAGAGCCAGTCCGGCGCCTGTGAGTGCAGTGCCGGAGGCCAGCACTACGAAGGTAGTCTCCCACAGGCCAATGGCCTTTGCGGCCGTTGCGTTCACAGCTCCCTGGAACGCCATTGCTATGCCGCTGGCCGCTGCAGCCGCCACAGCCCACAGGGCGCCCGCGTTGAGGAAGCGCATAAACACCACAACCTTTCCTGTTTGATATCCGCACCTAGTCCCGTTTTGTAATCATTCCCACAGACGGGTCCGGAATTGCAGGAGACGCGTAGCAGGAATCCGACATGGTAAGGAGAATAGAAATCATACTATGGACTCCCCCTGGTTCAGATGAGTCCAAATCCGAGGGGAACAGGTATTCGCTCATCTGAGCCTGCGGGCAACGACTGACCACTAACAACAGAGGGAGGCAAGGTTGTATGCGAAGACTCATGTCAATACTCGCGTGCTTCGTGGTGCTGCTGATGATCACAACGGCAGGTTTCGCCGCGGAGACACTCGCCAAGAAGCAGGAGCTCAGCTTCAACGTGGGAACTGAGCCCGAGACGCTCGACCCGGCCAAGTCCACCGGAGTACCCGAGGCTATCATCGAGCTGAACTGCTTCGAGGGCCTTACTAGAATGGACGAGAACAACATTCCTCAACCGGCCATCGCTGAGAGCTGGACCGTTAGCAAGGATGGCAAGACCTACGTCTTTAAGCTTCGCAAGACCAAGTGGTCTAATGGCGACCCCCTGACCGCTCATGATTTTGAGTGGTCTTGGAAGAGGGCGCTGGCTCCGGAGACTGCGTCGGAGTACGCTACGCAGCTCTGGTACCTCAAGAACGGGCAGGCTTACAACGAGGGCACTCTGAAAGACGCTTCCAAGGTAGGCGTCAAGGCACTCGACGACTATACCCTCGAAGTGGTGCTGGAGAACCCCACCACCTACTTCCTGCAGCTGTGCAACTTCCCCACACTGATGCCTGTGAACCGCAAGATTGTCGAGAAGAACCCTGAAGGCTGGTTCCAGGACATCAAGAACTACATCGGCAACGGGCCGTTCAAGATCGTCAAGTGGGAACACAACGCCGTCATGGAGCTAGTGCCCAATGAGAACTACTGGAGGCGTGACAAGGTTAAGCTGGAGAAGTTGGTGCTTTACCTCGTCGATAACCCTCAGACGGCGCTATCGATGTTCGAGACTGGCCAGCTCGACTGGATGGACGCCCCCCCGCTCGCGCAGATCCCGCGGCTCGAAAAGGAAGGTTGGCTGTTCCGCACTCCCTACATTGGCACGTACTACTACATGTTCAACGTTACCAAGAAGCCTCTTGATGACGTCAGGGTGCGCAAGGCTCTCGCCATGGCTCTAGACCGCCAGATGCTCATCGACCGCGTGATCAGGGGCGGCCAGAAGCCGGCCTTCGCCTATGTTCCTTTCGGCTTGGCTGACGGCAAGCCAGGCGCCGACTTCCGCACCGTGGCCGGGAACGACTACATCAAGGAGAATCTTGCAGTCGCGAAGAAGCTGCTGGCCGACGCCGGTTATCCTAATGGCAAGGGCTTCCCGACACTGACGATTCTCTACAACACTAGCGAGAACCATAAGAAGATCGCCGAGGCCATCCAGGAGATGTGGAAGAAGAACCTGGGCATCAACG
>DAOTAC010000191.1:0-4964 GCA_035382325.1 Bacillota bacterium
CACGCGTATCCATATTATGTTACCCGCCTATGCCTGCGGATTTGTTGCCGGCGTGACTCCGAAAAACAGGGGCGCCGTTGCCGGCGCGAATTCAGATAACTCGTACCTGCCAAACCACCCAGAATCCGAGGAGGTTGATCAAAAAGCCTGCCGGAAAACGAATAGGATGAGCCAGAATCTGGTTGAGCCAAATGCGCCTGTATCGGGGACCAGGTAATCCCACTCTACGGCGAATAGGATGCCCCGGAACCCTCGTTAGAGCCCACACAGGAGAACGCCGTACCCAGAAATGTTCACGGATGTGGGTAATGCGTAGCCGTTTCTGGACAGGTTCTTCGAGCATCCTGTTCAGATCCTGCCTGGTTTAGAAGGCGACAATTGTCCGAATTCGCGCCGGCAACGGCGCCTCCTTTTTCTGTCATCGCGCGCTCCTCGAATCCGCAGGCAGAGGCGGGTGCAATAATATGGATACACACCTCAATCCCCTAGATGCGCCCAAGAAGGATTCAGACGGCCGCAGATTCTCCACGAAACGCCAAGAACTTCCGATTTCTTTCTGCCCGTTTTCGAAACCGGGCACTTTCTGAGCAAGTCGTTCGAAAAACCGGACACATTCACTACAGGTTCGCTAACTCGCTGCTAAACGCGGTTTCGCCTAATCCCCGCACAATACGGCCACGAACAACCAGCGTCTTCGAGCGAACGCGCCCGGCAAGACTCGCATCCTTTCCGGCGCTGTGGGTAATGCACAGAGCAGGGGCCTTCTGGCGAGAATGATCCCCTCCACCACTCTGTCTACCAATGCCTGTTTGCATTTCCACTTCCCGATGCCTACAGGGACTACACGCGCCTCGACCGGGTTGCTACTTCACCGCCGTAATCATGGGGTCCATCTCGATCGGCGCGGGCATCTCCACGACCACTTGCACCAGCGGGCTCAGAAGCTCGGTGACCCCTTCTAGGCTGGTAGGCCGATCCTCGGGCAGCATGCTGCCGAACAGCTTCCGCGCGAAGTGGCCTCCATTGTGGGTCGGGCGAACAACCGAGAACCCGATCTCCCTAAGCCACCTGGCATACGTTGCGCCCGACGGATGGCTCAAGGTGCACACCCAGGCTCCCGTGATCACAGGCCGCAGGGCATCAAGCGCATCAGGTGTTACGTGCTCGATTCCTACAGCCATCCCCTCGGACGCCGCGGTTGCGCCCGCCCGACCAGTCAGCCATGATGCGACTTCGCCGACGGCCATCGACAAATCCAGCCCGTACTCATCGGCTCGTTCTTGCTCGACGTGCCTGTCGTAGATGATCAGCCTGCACGCCTCACCCATGTCAAGCAACCACACTTCTCGCTCCTTACCGCCGCGGTAGCAGCCAAGCCCCTCATAGTCCATCCGAAGACGCCCCCCTGGGCGCAACACTCGGTAGATCTCCCGCAAGGCCTCACGGGGGTCGGGCGTCTGCTCAATCGAAGTGGCCGCCATGACACCATCGAACGACTCATCCTCAAACGGCAATGGGCCAACGGCTGGAATGTGGACGAACCTGGCATTGTTTATGCCCATGCGCGCGGCGTTGCCGGCACATACCTGCACACGCCGGGCCGAAGCATCGACGCCTACGACTTCGCCCGCGAAAGGTGCAACAGGAAGCGACGGCCACCCATCCCCAGGGCCGAAGTCCAGCAGCCGGGCGCCCTGCCCATGAGTAGCGAATAAGTAGTCCAGAATACGCCCTCGATCATCCCAGTGCCAGGCCTTCCCTGGATCGAACGCTTTGTAGATCACCGGAAGGCCATACTCCGACTGCGACTCCATCGCATCGTAGAAGAACTTATCAGAAGTACATCGCTCGGGCGCAAGATGAGTCGTGATCCACCAGATAGCGTCCATCGCTCAGCCTCCCCGTTCAGCCGTCATGTCGAGTCCTATTCGGTTCCGTATCGTGTGTCCCACTTCCCGGTTGATAATACCCGACCCTGTGAACTGCCGTAGGTAGGCCAAGTGAAGAAAATCCCGCCGCGCTACGCGCTAATGGAAAGCGCGAGCGCGGCGGGTTACCTACAAGCTCCACTTACCGGGTTGCTCAAGGCCAGCTCCACCCATCAACCGTTGCTTGGGACAGTCGATACGGAAGTCTAGAGGTAGCCCCTCTTGCCGAGCAGCCCCATCGCCGCATCCGTATCTTCCTGCGCGACCATGACAATCGGCCCGGTACACCCCATGCCGCTCTCGGCGTAGATCCCCGCTGCCCAGAGCGCCTGCACCGCGTCCTCCAGCTGCAGGATGTCAACACCGGGAATCTCATGGGTGACTACCTTCGCCGCCGGCGGGGCAATCCCTGCACCCGCCTCAGCTCCGCCGACAGCCTGCTGCGCCCGCGACCCCGGAGCTTCGCCCAGAGCCGGCCACCCCGCGCTTCGTGCCGCGGCAAACTCGGCCGCCGCCACGCGCTTCAGGTCGCCGCGCACCAGGTCAGCAGCGTACCGTATGGCTCCGGCCACCACAGGCGCACCCGAAGCCCGCGACAGGATCATGATTATCCTCTCGTAACCTTCGCCCACGCCGGGGCCGTATCCATAGCCGGATGCCTCGTAGTCGCCTCCTGTCGTGAACGACGAGAACACCTTCATCAGGAGATTCCCCGTAAGGGTGTCGCACACCATTACATCGGGAACCCCCACAAGCAGGTCGTTACCGCGCATCACTGCCCCGCCGTCGGCCCGCGCCGACTCGGCAAACCGCACATCATACCCGTTGCTGTCCAGTTTCCTCAGGGCCCGCTCCACCTGCCGCGCGCCGTCCACGTTGAGAACGCCGACACTGGGCTCGGTCACGCCGCACGCCTTGGCCGCCGCAATGCCGTACACTGCGTTCTTCACCATGTTCTCCACGCGGTCAGTTCCGGACGTTCCCGTAGTCGTGGCGATGAACATCTCCCTGCCTCGCCCCGGTGTCACCACTCTCCCCACAGTCGATACCCCTATAGGGAAGGTGTAGTGCATCGTGACGCATGCATCAAGTTGGCCGCTATCGAGCAGCTCCTCCATTCGAGCATGCTGCCCTGCCTCATCGCTCGCCCACACCGCATCAAGCCCCCGGCCCCGTGCATCCTCAGGGCTCACCGGGCCCACCAGCACGACCTCGACATCGCTGTACGCACGCGCCGCAAGCTCAGCGCCGTGCACCATTTCGTCCGGCCCGTGCTCACTGCCGAGCACAGTCAGGCCCACACGCGGTCTCCGTCCGAACTGGCCGGTCTCCAGCCCTTCGGCCATCTCTCGAAAGAGCTCGGCCACAGCCGCCATCCCTTTTGCCCTTGCCTCTGCGCCTGCCCCTGTCCTTGCACCGGCTTCGCTACCCATAGGACCTACTCCTTCACGAGAGACTGAGCTAACTCACGCAGGGCCTCAGCCATGATCTTGCGCAGTTCGTCGCGGGATTCGGTCGCAACCGCCCCGCCCTGCTGAGTCTGAGCCTGAGCCTGAGCTTTCTCCTCAGTCATGCCCTTGTTCTTCTCGAACAGGAACGAAACCCCGTCGAACAGATTGGTCATCCGCCCTAGGAAGAGCGAGCCCTTGCCGATGATCTGCGCCCGCCTCATGCGGCCCGCCATGATCTCGTCTCGGAAGTAGCCGATGCTGGGCACTCCCGAGGGCACGTGGCCCTGTGTTGGGGCAAAGCCCGGCAACCCGTGCGCGGCCACGAACGAGTCAATGTCGGTCCTGGCAATCTCTCCGCGCTTGACAGCAAGCGCCGCAATCATCTTGAAGTTGGCCTTGGGCACATCGCCCGCGCCCGCCGGCTCAGTAATTTCGGGGTTCTGCATCTCAGGCGAGTACTTATCGACCTCGGTCAACTTAAGCCCCACGCGCTCCAGAGGATCGAGCACGATCGCCGTCATGACTGCCTGCGGCGATGACCCCGACCCTATCGTGTGGCGGCCCACAGCATCGGTGCGTATCACTGGGCTAACCCCGTCGTTAGCCGACACCAGGATCGCGAAGGCGCCCAGCGCGTCCTCGAGTAGTGGCAGGCCCTTCTTCACGTGGTCACGTCCGTTCATGCCCAGTTTAGCTGTGGCGCCGCCTGCGACCACGACCACGTTACGAAACACACCCGACTGCACGAGGCTCGCCGCGTACACCATGGCGTGCGCAGGCGCAGCACAGAATCCCCGAACATCGCTGCCGGTAGCCCCGGTGCATCCGGCCATCTCGCCGATGGCCTTCGCAAAGTTGCCGCCGCCCCGCTGGTTCATGTCTCCGCATGCTTCCTCGGAGCATTCAACGATGTAGTCTATCTCCCCCGCGTCCAGTCCATTTAGCTTGATCAGATGCTTCAGCGCCAGAACGCCCGAGGCCTTGGTTGCTAAGTTCTCCACCATGACGTGAGCGGTCAGAGCCCGATCACGTTCATGCGCCGCCTTGACGCACCCGACCAGCCGATCCCCTACGTAAAGCGGTTCGGCCCGTCCCCCGTCCAGTGTAGCCTGGACTTCTGCGGCCGGGGCTCCATCTCCCAAGCGTGCTGCATCAGAATCAGTCCATATCGGCGAAGCCGACATCTTTGCGGCGATTTCTCTGGCGAATGACTCCTCCAGTACTACCAGGCCAAAACTATCTACAATCTTCATGAGTCCGTAGAACTCGTCCTCCGGCATGACCTCGCCCCACTTGCCGTAGCGCGAGGCGCCACTGACCGGTCGCTCGTACCACGGCCGCGCTACATTCGCAAGCTCAGCCGGGGTCATGTTGCCGATGTAGACCTGGTTAGCAGGATAAGCTACACACTCCTGGTAGGAGCGCAGATGCTTTTGGAATTGGTTCAAGTACTCTGAATCCGGGTTGATCTCCCGCTCCACAGTCTGGGTCGTGCCCATGTGGACCAGGAGGGACGGCGCGTGCACCAGCGCGTAGCTCACGCCCTTTACGACCGCGAAGTCCATCCAGGCACCTCCTAGTTCGA
>DAOTAC010000192.1:0-4949 GCA_035382325.1 Bacillota bacterium
TATGCCCCAGAGGCGCTGTGCTGTTTCGCGGATCCGCGGCTCGAGGCGGTCCGGCAGCGGGCCGGGCACTTCAGCCCGGAACAGCTGAGAACCTCCAACTTGCAGGCCTGGCAGGAGTGCTATGGAGAGCACGACGATTCCCATACCGCCGAGCCAATGAAGGAACGATCTCCAGAACAGGATCGCGTGCGATTGCGACTCCACATCCAGCAGTACCGTGGCTCCGGTAGTGGTCAGGCCCGACATGGTCTCAAAGACGGCGTCAGCCGACGCGTGCAAAGACCCGGCCAACAGAAACGGCAGTGCACCGAAGACCGCACATGCCGTCCATCCCAGTGTAGTAATGGCCATTCCCTCGCGATTGCCTATGCGCCAGTCGGTTCCGGGCGCCGCGAGCAGCGCGCCGACGACGCCGATGGCAGCAGTTATCGCCGACGAGATGAGGAAGGCCGTCCAGTCGGACTCGCCGAAGAGGAGCGACACTGCAGCCGGCGCCAGCATCAATGCCCCAAATACTGCGACGATGCGGCAAACCGAGCTAACGACTGACCTGATGTTCAATGCATACGCCTCTATCGCAGCTCGAATAGGCGAGCTGTCTCTTCTCTTGCCGATTCTAGCATGAAGACGATCACATGATCGCCGGGGAGCATCCCGGTGTCGCCGCGGGGCACGATGACCTGCCCGCCGCGGACCAGAACTCCGATAACAGCGCCTGCCGGCACTCCCAGATTGCGCAGGGGGATGCGGCATGCAGGGCACTCCTCCGAGACCAGCACCTCCAGCACTTCCGCCCGGGCCTCCTTCAGCAGCGCAAGCGAGAGCACATGGTCACCGCGGATGATCTTGAGTATGGCAGCTGCAGCGCTAACCCTCGGTACCACCGTGGCATCAAGATCCATGGGTCCGGTGAAGGGCAGGTACTCGGTGCGCTTCAAAGACACGACCACGCGAGGCACGCCCATACGCTTCAGCAGATAACCTGTCAGCAGATTCGACTGGTCGTTATCGCCTACTACTGCGGCTGCGTCAGAACTCTCAGCGTTTTCGTCTTGAAGGACCTCCAGATTGGACGGATCGCCCTGAATCACAGTGAGACGTGGGAATGCTTCCGCAAGTGTTCTACACCTTTCGTGGTCCTTTTCGAACAACTTGAGCTGTACTCCGTGTGCGGCCAGAGGCTCGATGGCTTGCGCAAGATAGTAGCCGATGCTGGAACCGCCGATTATGCTGACTGTTCGCAGACGTGTAGCCTCGCGTCCAGCGCGCCATCCGAATACGCTGGGCACTCCTCGCCGGCCAACCACGAATACCTTGTCGCCGGGAAGAATGGCTGTGTCGCCCCTGGGGATGAGCACATCGCCGTTACGCAGGATGGCAACTAGGGTGGCAGTGGCGATGTTCAGTTCGCGGACGTGGGTATGTGCTACCGGCGAGTCGGGTTCAACTGTGTACGATAGGATCTGCACCTTGCCGCCGGCCAGATAGTCGAACTCAGATGAATCGGGGTTCTTGATCAGGCGTGCAATATCCGCCGCGGCCTGATGGTCGGGGTTGATGGTCACGTCAACGCCCGGATACGCGTCGTCCGAAGCGAGGGCGAGGTCGGTATCGTAGTCAGGGTCGCGTACCCGTGCGATGGTGGTGTGCGCTCCGGCCTGTTTGGCTAGCATGCACGCGAGCATGTTGACCTCGTCTTGGTCGGTGACGGCTATGACCAGTGACGCGCTAGATACCCCGGCTCGTTCCAGAACGCGTAGAGATGCCCCGTTTCCGTGGATGACCATGACGTCCAGGTTGCGCTCAACTTCGCCCAGCCTCTCGGCTGCTCGATCGATTACGACAACATCGCGATTCTCCTGGCACAGCCGGCTGGCAAGTTCGAATCCCAGTTTGCCTGCGCCGATGATGATGACTCTCGTATCGTATCACTCCAGACCGCAGATGCCTGGCCTGCGCATGGCGCAATCCGCTGCTTAAGTGAACCCTATTTGACGTCCGGTATCGCTTATCCTGCAAGCATGAGAAGGAAAGGCCCTGCTCGCGCAGGGCCTACCTTAGTTCGCCCGGAACTCGGTCGGCCAGCACCCGGTCTGCTAGCCCCTGGACGGCTTGCACTCAGCCTCTTCCAGGGCGAAGAGAAGCTCTGCCTCTGCTGCCAGGGCTCCGTCGGGCAGGCGGGCGGTGGAGTGAGCGCGGCCGAAGCTATGCCAGGACTGCAGTATCCTGGTCTCAATGGTCAGAGTGTCTCCTGGACACACCTGGTGGCGGAACCGCACGTTGTTCGCTCCCGCGAACAGCGGAAGGACACTGTTGTCTTGTTGCGGCATATCCAAAAAGAGCGCTACCGCACCTACTTGCGCCATTGCTTCGACTATGAGGACGCCCGGCATCACCGGGTGGCCGGGGAAGTGCCCTGTCGCCCAGAACTCGTCGGAACGCACTCGCTTGATGCCCACCGCCTGCACTCCGGGTTCTGCCGACACAATCTCGTCTACGAGCACAAAGGGCTCTCTGTGGGGGAGGAGCGAAATGGGGTTAGCCGGTGCATCGTGCTCGCCCTCGGCGTGCTCTGGTCGAGCCTTAGGCTCGCAATATGCTCTGGGGCCTGCCTCCGGGCCTTCCCACCGTCTGAACACCAGGCAGCAGTTGTGGCCGCCAAACCCCAGGGAGTTGCTGATGGCTGTGCGAACCTCGAGGGGGCGCCCTTGGTTCGGAATGTAGTCCAGGTTGCATTCGGGGTCAGGCTCGGCGTAGTGGATCGTCGGAGGGACGAATTGGTCGACGATGGCCCCGATGCAGGCGATGGCCTCCACGGCGCCGGCCGCGCCGAGCAGGTGGCCGATCATCGACTTGGTGGAGCTTATTGCCACGCGATGGGCGTGTTCGCCCAGGGCGGTCTTGATGGCCTGCGTCTCCGTGGAATCGTTGTAGGGCGTACCCGTGCCGTGGGCATTCACATAGTCGACGTCCAGCGGCGAAATTGAAGCATCGCGCAGCGCCGCTATCATGGCGCGGGACGCTCCTTCGCCGCCGGGGGAAGGGCTGGTAATGTGGTAAGCGTCGGTGGAGAGACCGCATCCGGCGATCTCCGCGTACACGCGGGCGCCGCGGGCGAGCGCCGAGTCGAGGCTCTCAAGCACCAGAGCGCCGGCGCCTTCACCCATGACGAAGCCGTCGCGCCCGAGGTCGAAGGGCCGAGGTGCGGCATCCGGGTCGTCGCTTGTGGATAATGCCTGCATGTTTGCGAATCCTGCGATCGTCAGCGGGGTAATAGCCGCCTCTCCGCCGCCGGCTATCATGGCGTCGGCCCGTCCTTCGGCTATGAGTCGGAAGGCGTCCGCTATGCCGTGGGCTGATGCCGCGCACGCCGTAACCTGGCACGTGCTGGGGCCTTTCGCGCTGAACATTATTGCGATATTCCCGGCAGCCATGTTCCCGATCATCATGGGCACGAAGAACGGACTGACCCATTCGGGTCCGCGCTCGAGATATCGGCTATGCTGCTCTTCGAAGGTTTCCATCCCGCCCACGCCCGAACTGAAAGCCACGCCCAGCCGCTCAGGCGGGTAGGGATTTCGGCCGGCGCTGCCTGCCAGCCCAGCGTTTTCCATGGCTTGAGCAGCGGCGACCACAGCGTATTGAGTGAAGCGGTCCATGCGCTTTCTGTCCTTGCGATCGATATAAGGATCAGGGTCGAATCCCCTGATTTCTGCAGCCAGTCTTGCCGGGCAGGAAGGCGCAGGACTGAACCGAGTGATTCTGCCGATACCGGATTGTCCCGCGCGCGCGGCCTCCCAGAATGTCTTCCATCCACATCCCAGGGGCGTCACCGCGCCCATCCCGGTGACCACAACTCGTCTTCTCAAGTAAGAACACCTCTGTTAGGCCCGTGTGTCCCAGCGCCGCGGGCGGATCACATAGTGAGACCTCCGTCCACGCGCAGGACTTGACCTGTGATGTAGCTCGCCTCGTCGGAAGCGAGGAAAGCGACTGCCGCAGCCACTTCCGCGGGTGATCCGATCCGCCGCAGGGGCGCGCGGGCAGCGCAGGAATTGCGCATCTCTTCGGGCAAAGATGCGGTCATATCGGTCTCGATGAACCCGGGGGCTACCACGTTCACAGTTATCCCTCTGGACCCCAGCTCTCGCGCGAGCGACTTGGCCAGGCCTACTAGGCCGGCCTTGCTGGCTGCGTAGTTGGCCTGGCCTGCATTGCCGTCAAGCCCGACTATGGACGACACAAACACGATCCTCCCTTTGCGCTGCTTGAGCATGAGACGGGCGGCTTCCTTTGCGCACAGGAAGGCGCCCACAAGATTAGTCTGAAGCACCTCCATGAAGGACTCAGGCTCCATGGACAGGGCCAGACCATCACGGACTATCCCGGCATTGGCCACAAGCACGTCGAGGCGGCCCAACTCTGAGACTACCTGGGCGAACATCTGCCGGACCTCGTCATGGCGCGATACATCGGCCGCGATGGCGCACACGCGACAGCCGGGCGATGCCGACGTCACAGTCGATTCCACAGTCGATTCAGGTGACGCGGCCGATACAGCTGCGACTGCGCTTTTCACGACTTTCGGGTCTGATGACCGGTAGTTCAGGATCACCGACGCGCCGTCCGCCGCCAGCCTGCGCGCAATGGCCAGTCCTATCCCCCGCACGCCGCCGGTAACCAGGGCGACTCTGCCGTCATGCGCCATTACCACACACCGCCTCCGGCGCCTGCTCCGGCGGTGACGGCCGCGGTGGCGACACCTGCCGGGGCCAGTGCCGACGCGGCAGCAATCCGGTCCGCGCGGGCACGTGAGACTGCAGCTCGTAGTGCGTCCAGTGACGCGAGGTCCTCGACGTTCATGGTTGTGGCATGGGGAAGCGTCTTCTTGACAAAACCGGTCAGCGTCTTGCCGGGCCCAATCTCGATGAATGTGTCTATCCCGGCGC
>DAOTAC010000193.1:0-4917 GCA_035382325.1 Bacillota bacterium
CACAGGGGAACGTCACGCCCAGAAATACCCATGGATACGGGTAATGCACAGATGGAGATGGGTTCATTTCATTATGGGCTTGGTTGGCTATAGCACTGGGGCGGGCGCTGAGAGGAGTCCGACAACAGGTACCAAGAAGCTGCGGTTGCCGAGGCATGGAAGCTAGCAACTGACTGCGGCATGGCTCAAGCGCAACTCAACATGGGTCGGCGCAATGAGGCCAAGGCCATGGCCGAAAGCGCGGCGGACGCCTCGACCACATGTGTAACCCAGATGTAACCGCATGGGCTCAAGATGAAGCAAACGGATCTTGGAGGGAAGGGCATGCCGAACATGCAGGTCGAAGATGTCAGTCTCTTCTACGAGATTTCGGGTCACGGTGCCGAGACAGTGGCATTCCTCAACGGGGTAGCGATGTCGACCGAGAGATGGGCAGCACAGACTCCGTTCTTCAGCGAGAACTACCGTGTCCTGCTGCACGATTTCCGGGGGCAAGGCCGATCTACGCTGGTTTCGGAGGGCATTACGTTTGAAATGCACGCTCGCGACATGGCCGCACTCGTCGACACACTGGGAATCGACAGACTGCACATCGTGGGCGTGTCGTACGGCGCAGAGGTCGGCATGTATTTCGCCCTGATGTACCCCGAGCGTGTGAAATCGCTGACGCTTGGCACTGCAGTGAGCGAGAGTGATCCATTCCTCAAGGCCATGATTGAATCGTGGATCGAAGCAGCCAGGACGTACAACGGAAAGCTCTTCTTCAAGGTAATGGCGCCCACGGTGTACTCCAAGTCGTTCTACGCGACACATAAGAAATGGCTGGACGACTATGCAGAGCTATTCGGAGCAAGAGTCACTCGCGAATGGATGGACGCCTTCGCCGAACTGTGCAGCAACTTCCTCACTTTGGACATGACGGACAAGCTATCCGAAATCCGCGTACCCGCCTTCGTGATCAGCGCAGCCGAGGACATTCTCAAGCCGCCCAGCTACGGGCGGATCATCCACGAGAAGATCAAGGACTCCAGGTTCGCAGTTGTGCAAGGTGCAGGTCACGCCCTATTCCTAGAGAAGGCCGACGAGTTCAACCATCTGGTCTCGGATTTCGTCCAGAGCAATAGCATGCAGAGCGAGGAATAGTCGCCAAATAGGCCGCACGCTGCGCATTAGGCGAAATGGTGCCTTTAGCTGGGATTTCGTGATCCGTCCGTTTTCAGAACACATTGTCCGACATGTGTCGCGAAATCGGACAGTAGCTGATGCGTCAGCCTAAATCCCATATAACCCCATGTCCATCGCCCCTCAAATCGCCGCCACGCTTTCGTCTACCCGAAAAGGACTTTGCCGGTCACATCCGCAAGCGATGCGCACCCTGAGAGCATCATCGCCACTTGTAGCTGCTTTGCGTACTCCTCCAGCTGCATCCGCACACCTTCCGCCCCACCGCCCACTGCCGCAACAGCCAACGGGCGGCCTACCAGCACAGCGTCTGCGCCCAGAGCCAGCATCTTGAGGACATCCACCCCGCTGCGCACACCGCCGTCCACAAGCACGGCTACCCGACCCCCGCCCCTGAGGGCACGTACTATGCCAGGCAGCACATCCGCCGTGCCGGGTGTGTGGTCAAGGGCTCTCCCTCCGTGGTTGGACACGACTATGCCCGCCGCGCCGGCCTCCGCAGCGATCACCGCGTCTTCCGGCGTCATGATCCCCTTGAGGATTACCGGCCTATCAACCGCGCGCACGATCTCGCGGATCTGCTCGACCGTCTTGGGTTCAACTCTCTGCCCAAGCAGGGCCATATTCACAAGCGCCGCCGCGTCCACGTCTACGGCTACGGCAACTGCCCCCGCGTCCCTAGCGCGCTGAACCCTCTCTATCAGGGCATCCTGCTCCCGCGGCTTGATCACCGGAATCGCGATCCCCTCGGCTTCAGCCGTTGCTGCTATAGTAGCCTCGAACACCTCGGGATCGCCTCCGTCGCCCCCCATCCCGATCGTGCCGGCTAGCCGCGGCCCGCCTATCATTGCCTTCGCCAGTTCGAGCTCGGTAATGCCGTCCATCCTGTTCACCCGCACGCCGGCCACCGCCGCCCCCAGAATGGGCATGCTCAGATCGATCCCGAAAAGGCTTATGCGCATATCAGGGCGCCTCGCATCATGCAGCACCCTCAGGTTGAGCTTCTTCTTTGCAAGCGCCTCCACGTTAGCGATGAAGCCGCTGCCCGTGCCTACGCCTCCGAACCCCGGGATCTGGCCAGCGCATGCGACCCCATTGCACTGCCGGCAAACATGACACGACCGCGTCAATCTGTCTGCGGCATTCTTCCGCACCGTCATCAGATCCATCAGCACACCTCCGTTCCGTACCCGGCGCCTCCCGCGCTCTGCCCTATTGACCAGCGCCCTAGCGCGCCCCGCCCCTTCACGCCTACACCGGTCCCAAGCCTATCGCCACCGCCGCCACCAGGAACAGGACCGTGACCGCCAGCACAATGAGCTGAAGTCCGATCGTCTGCTTAAGCCACCGAGGATAGCTCACTCCTGCCAGGGCCAGCGAGATCAGGGTTATCGGGTTGGTGGGGTATATCACGTTGCTGAAACCGTCTCCGAACTGGAATGCAAGCACAGCTACCTGCCTGTTAAGCCCCACGACGTCTGCCAGAGGAGCGAGTATCGGCATCATAATCAGCGACTTGGCCGAAGCTGATGGGATGAAGAAGTTCATGATCAGAACGAGCAGGTATATCATCCCCGCCGCAAACACTCGGGGCATTCCCTCCACTATCCGCGCGCCGGTGAATATGATCGTGTCAAGTATTCCTGCCGATGCGATCACGTGCTTCACTCCGGCAGCCAGGAGCATCAGCACGATACCCGGAGCCATGCCCACGATGCCGCTGCCGAAAGTCCTGGCAACCTGGCCTGCGCCCATCCCCGAAAGCAACGCAGATCCTACGCCGCCTATCAGGAACAGCGCTGTTGTCACAGGAAACGCCAGATCGCTCATGCCCTGCACGGCTGAGCTGCTCAGGCTGAAGACGAACATTACGGCCATGGCGCCCATAAACCACTGCGATGCCCGTGGCATCTTGTTCGCTACGAGGGCGGAGCCGGAGTTGGAACTAGAACCGGAGCTACATCCAGAGCCAGAGTTGGAGCTCGAACCAGAGCTAGAGCTGGAACAAGAAGTAGGGCCGAAGTCAAACATGGGCTGACCATGTCCGCGTACTGGTCCCTCGCTCCGCCGAGCATGTCTGATAAGGAAGGAAGACAGAACCGCATACACTGCTGCAAAGACTAACGCCCTGTACCACAGTCCTGAAAAGAGCGGGACCTGGGCTACTCTCTGCGCCACGCCTATGGTGAAAGGGTTTGTGAGGCCGGCAGCGAACCCGAACCCAAGGGCAAGAAAAGACATCCCTAACCCGACCAGGGGATCCATTCCCAGGCCCGCTGCGAGAGGCATCATCAGCGGCACTATGAAGACTGCTTCCTCCATTATCCCTGTCAAAGCGCTCATCAGCATAAGTACAAGTACAACCGACGCGATTAGCCGGTATCTCCTGGCTCCGTATCGCGCCGCGACTCGGCTGATTATGAAGGAAAACACCCCGCATTGGTTCAACAGGTTAATGGCACCGCCGATACACAGGAAAAACAGGATAATCGCAATCACCACCGAGCCTTCTGGGCTTGCTAGCACCTCGATGGGCGCGGTGAACCACTTCCACACAGGCAGGGCAGGACGGTCAGTATATTCAAACGAGCTGATGTCGATAGTCGTCCGACCGCCGTCTTCCTGACGTACATAGCTCCCAGCAGGCACAACCCGTGTGAGCAAACCGGCCGCCACCAGCAAAGCCAGGAGAATAACGAGCGATGAGATGAACGCCTTTTTGCCGATTCTGATAGAGACTGATGAATCTGTCTTCTCGCTCAAGCGGGTTCCGCCCCCTTCGTCTGTCTGTCCAGCGCAGTCCGGACTACTCGCCCTTGCCGCGCTCCCTTGCCGTTGCGGCGCGTTATGCCCCGGCTATGATGGTCTTGAAGAACCCGACCGCTTTCTCAATATTCTCGATTGACACGCGCTCGTTCACGCCGTGCATGCGCGCGATGTCTCTCTTGGTCAGCCTGCACGGCGTGAATCTGTACACCCCCGATGCCAGGGGTTCCAGCGTCTTTGAGTCGGTGCTGCCGGTGAGAAGGTATGGCACGACCACAGCGTCCGGGTAGTATCGCCTAATGCACTCTCCGATAAGCCGATACCCAGGGCCACCCATGGGCGATACGACCGATGCGGGGCTCTCGTTGAGCACCTTGATCTTGACCCGGTTGTCGCCCACTACATTCGTAACATGCCTGACGACGCCCCGGGCCGTGTCACCCGGAAGCAGCCGGACGTTGATGACCGCCGATGCTCGCGCAGCCAATACGTTGGGCTTCACGCCTCCCGAGATCATGGTAGGCGCCGTCGTAGTCCTGATCATGGCTGCTGTTTCCGGAGAGCCCAGCAGCACATGCTTGATCAGCGGCGCAAACAAGGACGTGTTGGCGAAGACCATCCGCTTCGCGGGCCCCAGGTATGGGCCAACTTGCTGAAAGAACTCCCGCACAGGACTGACGATTCGTGAAGGCATCTGCCTTGCCTCCACCCGCGCAACCGCCTCTGATAGAAGGCCCACGGACGTCACTCGCCCCGGCATGGACGAATGCCCGGCTTCCATCTCCACTGAAAGCTCGAGGTCAAGATAGCCCTTCTCTGCCACACCCACCACTGCCAGCGGCTTGTCCAGGCCCGCCATCATCCCTTCGCTTACTACCCCGCCCTCATCCAGCACCCACTCGAAGCGGACACTGGCGCGGCCCAAGCGCCCCGCGATCTCGTAGATGCCGCCCTGATCTCCCGCCTCTT
>DAOTAC010000194.1:0-4914 GCA_035382325.1 Bacillota bacterium
AACCACCCAGAATCCGAGGAGGTTGATCAAAAAGCCTGCCGGAAAACGAATAGGACTAGCCAGAATCTGGTTGAGCCAAATGCGCCTGTATCGGGGACCAGGGTTACCCCACTCTGGGGCATCCTGTCCATTTTTGAACGGGCTTTTCGAGGATCCTGTTCAGATCCTGCCTGGTTTGGCAGGCGACAATTATCAGAATTCGGGCCTGCAATTGCCAATCCTTTTTCTGTCATCGCGTCGTCATTGAATCCGCAGGCAGAGGAGTCTGGCATAATCTGGCCATGCGCCTCTTTCCATCGAGTATGCCCGAGAAGGAATTAGGCGGCCGCAAAGTCTCTATGAAACGCCAGAAACTCCCGTGTTTTGCCTGCTCCCGGTCGAAACCGGGCATTTCCTGAGCAGGTCAGCGTACAAACCGTACAGTGTTGTTACAGATGAGCGGACCCCCTGCTAAATGCGGTTTCGCCTAGAGGCCTGTGCAACGTGGCTTTCACCGACAACTGCGCGTGTCCAAGCGTAGGCAAGCCCCCGGCGCGATGCGTTCGGCCAATAAGCAAGACTCGCAACCTTTCCAGCGATGTGGGTAATGCATAGCGGCCACACGACAGGCTGGTACGGGCAGAGTTCGGATGGCTGACAGAATGGATGTGACATGAATGTCCAATCACACAGGAACAAGAACCGAGGCTGCGGAAGCCATTGAGGCCATAGCCTCAGTCTTCCGGACCCACCATGAGCAGCGCCATTTCTCCGGCGCAGGGCTCGTGAAGCGTGGCGATGAGGTTCTGTTTTCTGGCGCGTATGGATACGCGCACAGAGGTTGGCGAGTCCCGAATACCGTGTGTACCCGGTTCGACACGGCCTCCATCACCAAGTTGTTCACTGCAGTGGCTGTGCTGCAGCTAGTGGAGCGTGGGCTTTTGTCACTGCATGATAGGGTGCTCGACATCCTCAAACTTCCGGGAACTACGATTTCGCCGCGGGTCGACGTGTACCACCTGCTCACTCATTCGTCTGGAATAGGCGACGACGCTGACGAGGAGGCGGGGGAGAGCTACGAGGCCATTTGGACGGACAAGCCAAACTACTTGGTAAGGGAGACTGTGGACTTCCTGCCGCAGTTCGTGCACAAGCCGGCCAACTTCGAGCCGGGCGATGGATGCAGGTACAACAACTGCGCGTTTGTGTTGGCCGGCCTGGTGGTGGAGAAGCTTACGGGCCAGAAGTATCGAGACTATGTCCGTGAGAACGTGTTCAGGCGGGCGGGTATGTCCGACACTGAATTCGTGGCAATGGACACGGTAGCCGAGAACGTAGCGGAGGGCTACTCCGCTGTGACAGACGATGACGGGAAGCTGGTCGGCTGGCGGAAGAACATCTACTCGTTTCCTCCCATAGGCTCGCCCGACGCGGGCGCATACACGACGGTAGGCGATCTGGACGTGTTCATGAGGGCGCTCACAGGGAGCAAGTTGCTATCGAAGCAGCTCACCGAAGATATGCTGACTCCCAAGGTAATGTACAGGCAGACCGCGCGCGCCACGTACATGATGGGATATGCATTCGAATTCGCGCTCGAGCCTGGCAGCGGCAGAATCATGTACATGCAGAAAGACGGGGATAACCCCGGGGTTGACGGCGTGCTAAGGTACTACCCTGATACCAGCACTGTAGTTGCGATCCTCGCGAACCAGGACTGCAATGTATGGGATATGGCGAACGAGGTGGATGGGGCGCTCGAGGGCCTGCTCGTCTGATTGGCACGTCCATCGTCTGGTTTGTGGCGTGGTCCTGTTCAGAACAGCGAGAGCTGAGTCCTGCTGTATGGCTGACGGTAGGCCTCGATGATGTCTTCCATCTTGTACAGGATGCCCAGCCTATCGCACTCCGCGCAGAACACGCGCCACAGTTCACTTGCCCTGGGAGAGCGGCATTCGTACGAACTGCCGAATTGCTTAGCATACTTGAGCCTGAGACCGGGGAAGTGTTCATCGAGTTTCGAGTAGTACCACTCTCGCTGGTTCTGTCGCAATGTGACTCCGAAGGCCGGATAGACGAACCCTGCGCCGGCCTCGCTTGCTAGCCGGATGATGCTGACCACGTTGTCATCGTTATCCTCTATGAACGGCAGTACCGGCATGAGCAGTATTCCTGCGAAAATGCCGTTTTCGGCAAGCTGCCTGATGGCAGAGAATCGCCTGGAGGCCAAGGGCGCGCGCGGTTCGATCTTGCGGCACAGTTCATCATCGGCTGTGGTGACGGTTATCTTGACTAGCACGGGCGAATGAGTCTTGATCGAGGTGAGCACGTCGATATCCCGCGTCACCAGATCGCTCTTTGTTGCTATCGAAGCCCCGAAGCCGTGCGCGTCTACGAGCTCCAGCGCGCCTCGCGTTAGGCGGTGCTCCTGCTCGAAAGGGTTGTAGGGATCACTCATTGAGCCGGTGCCCACAACGCCTTTTCTGCGTTTGCTTCTCAGCTCCCGTGCGATCAGGGCGAGGGCGTTATCCTTTGCCCACACCTGATCGAAGTCCTCAATCCGGTAGCACTCACTGCGGCTGTCGCAGTAGATGCACCCATGGCAGCAGCCCTTGTAGATGTTCATATTGTAGTTGTTGCCAAACCACGAGCTGCCCTCGGCGTAGCCGGAGATGATTGTCTTTGCGGGGATGAACTCCATGCTCAGGATCCCTTCCATATGGTCAGTCGCGGGGACCGGAGGCGTTGCCGACGCACTGGTAGGCTACCACAGCTCGAACGGTCGCCACTCTCCGGTGAGGGGCGATGTGACGTCGATCTGCCCCGTGATGGGAGTGCCGTACACCAGCACACACTCCTCGGGCGTTTCGAGTATGCCGCCGTCTTTCACTATCCGAAGAGGCCCCTGCCAGCGGATCCAGCCGAGGCGCTCATACCACTCCGGGCGGCTGGGTGAAAGCGCACCCAGATCATAGCCAGATATCTCGCGCTGCAGGCGGCGCATCAGGGCTGAACCGAATCCCTGCTTGCGGCAGTCTTCGCGAGTCGCGACGCCCTCGACATATGCCGTGTTCAGCCACGGACCGCTGCCGATACGCAGGCGGCGGTCGAGCCATAGGGCGTGCGATACCAGCAGGCCGTCGATGTACCCTAGCACATGAACTCGGTCAAGCGGCAGGTTCATGTAGTATGAGTAATCGCACTGGAACACCCGCGAACACAGCTGGATGACGTCACCGATCTGCGACGGCGTCATCTTCCGCGAAGAGACGGTGAGCAACTCCAGAGCCAAGCTGCATAGACCTCCTTTGTGGGCGCCTCGGCGGACACCTGCCGGGCACGGGCCTTCTAGAACGTCGGTCTTCGGGAGATCTTTCGCCAGTGACAGATGGGGTTACTTACCGCCTATTTGGCGGACACGCCCAAGCGAAGGAAGGCGTATGACAAAGTAGCCTTGGGCAGATTTGCGGGCGGGGTGATGTTCTTCTTCGCCGGATGCCTGCTACTGCTCATGGCCGGAATCGTAGAAGCGATCAACTACCGATATCGTCAGGCCTAAGGTACTTCCGAATGAGCGACCTCTGTTGAGCGCGGAAGTAGTCCTTGGTCTCGCTCCAGGAAACGCCTGATCTCATGATGGGGTCGGGTTCTCTGTCGGCATCATCGAAGTACGCCAAGCTGCGAATTAAGTGGTACTCACTGTAGTCCACACCTAGATACTTCTTCTCCATTAGCCCGAATAGGCTTTCGAGCGGAATCACCTGCCGGCTTATGAAACGCAAGTCGATGAAGTCCTTCTTGCTGCCCCGGCCCGAAATTGCGGTGATCTTCATTAGGCCGATGTCTCGTGGATCAGCTATCGAGATGCGGTTGAATGCAGTGGGCGGGAAGAGCAGTCCATACGGATAGTGAAGAAACGTCACCCTGACATCGTTCAGGAAGCCGTGAACTGTGCCAATGGCTTCACCGGTGAGACGGAAGTGGCCGGCTACACTCAAGGCCTGGATGATGTCGAATGTGTCGAACGCGGCCTGTGAGAAGAAATCTAGGTCGTAGGATTTCCTGTGACCCAGTTGGAGAGCCAGTCCTGTGCCTTCGGCTAGGTAGAACCGCTCCATCGGCAGTGTTGCCGAAAGAAGGTCTAGAACCTCCAGCCCACGCGGGGGTAGGATGTCGACAAACACTTGACCTCCTCCTCACCAAGATCGTAGTAGTTTTGCCACAGTCGCGCCGTCTTTCGCGACAGCTGTCTACTGCCTCGCACAACCTCGACTATCTGAGCATCGCCGTAGCGATGCATCATCCACTGGATCGCAGAATCATCGCCTTCCTCCATCAGCCTCTCTATGATGAAGAAGTAGTCCGCATCGACATCCAGATGCATAGGGTCCGTATCCCAAAAGAACTTCGCCACTGAGCGTGGAGGAGTCTCCATGATGCATCGCCCCATTCTGCGATCAGTCTGTCACTGCCTAATGATGTCGCATTTCGATGGTACCATCTTCCCGCGTGCGGCGCAACAAGCCTATTCACAGCGCGTCCATCTGATGGGGTTGTACAGGCGGTCGTAACAGCGATTGACTCCGCTGGCGTCGGGATGTCGACCTTGAAGATGAGTTTCCGAGCAATCCTCTCGGGCCCTGACGGCTTTCTCGGCAGGACAAATCTGACAGGCAGAGTATACCCGAAGAGACAAGGATTGCCGATTCACCTGAGCTACCTGAGTCGAAGGGAGCGAGAGAATTGATTAATCCATGGAAGCGCGTTCTTGTGGTTGCGCTAGCGCTCTGTGCCTTTGTGATGCTGGTCTCGCATGGTCAGCTGATCCCTGTTGGATGTGCTTCCACTTATGACTACGGCAGCAGACTAAAGCAGGTAAGGGAGTTCGACGAGGTAAGGGGGTGCGATCTTTCGGGCATTGAAGGTGTCATCACG
>DAOTAC010000195.1:0-4878 GCA_035382325.1 Bacillota bacterium
CCGTCGGTATCCACAACAGTGATGAACTCCGGCGATAGACCCTGCACAGCACCGGCCACCAGGTTAACCACACCGCGCACCTGCGCGTCGAGTATGTAGGCACCGGGCTTGAGCTTGAGGACAATCGATGCGGTAGTGGGTTTCTGCTGTTCCGAGAAGAGCCTCTCCTCGGGGATGACGATGTGCACACGCGCTAGCTCAACAGGGTTGAGCGCCATGATCGTGCGCGCCAGCTCGCCCTGGAGAGCTCGAGCGTAGTTGACCTTCTGAGTGAAGTCAGTTGCGCCAAAGTTGGTCTTGTCGAACAGCTCGAACCCTACCCCTGCGCCCTGCGGAACGCCTTTGCTCGCAAGTTCCATGCGCAATTCGTACACGCGATTCGACGGCGCCATGACCGTGCTGCCGCCCGACGACAGTTTGTACTTGACACCGCTTTCCTTCAGGTACTCGACGATCCTGCCCGCGTCCTCCGGCGGCAGGCCGGAATAAAGGACGGCGAAATCGCTGGTGGAACTGGAGACGATAAGCATGATGAGAGCAATGAAGACTCCACCAGCTACCACGCCGATGATGATCTTCTGCGTGGTGGTCAGTCCTCCGTGATCGCCCCGGCCGCCCCTGCCGCCGCGTCCGCCCGACCCACTGCGATCGCCGGCTCCTCCAGGCCTGCCGGATCCGCCGGCCTCGCCGGATGATCCGCCGCCTTCCGCGCGGTCGCCCCCCCGTCCGGCTCGCCCGGTGCCGGCCTGCCCGGCGGCGCCTGCTTGTTCGCCTACTTGAGGTAATGGCAGAGTCATTCACTCATACCTGCATTCTCATGATTTCCTGGTATGACTCGATGACCTTGTTCCTCACCTGCATGGTGAGCTGAAGAGCGATATTCACCTGTTCCACAGCGATCATAACCTGATGTATGTCGCGAACCTCGCCGGCGGCGAGCTTCTCAGTCAGCCTGTCGGCCCGTGTTTGCATGTCGTTCACAGTATCCAGGGCCTGTTCGAGCACGCCTCCGAAGGCGCTGACCAGATCGGTCTGACCGTCCGACGACACACCCGTCGCAGCTGATGCAGTCGCTGCGCCCGCGGTCAGCCTGCCTCTCAGCCCCATTCCTTCAATCCCAGCCACGAGGTCGCACCTCCAATGTCATGTGTGAATGAAATGACTACGCTTTGCCTATCTCCAGCGCCTTGGCCGCCATAGCTTTGGCCGCATTGAACGCCGCCACGTTAGCCTCATAAGCCCTAGTTGCGCTGATCATATCCACCATCTCCAGCACCGGGTTGACGTTGGGCATGGCCACATTGCCCTCGGCATCAGCGTCCGGGTGACCAGGATTGTGAACCAAGAGCGGCGGCGACTCATCCTGAACTATGCGCGCGACATGTACGCCGCGCCCGTCAGGCGCCGATTCCATCACAGCCATCAGGCGCCTATAGGGTCCACCCTCAGGAGTGCGCGTTGTGTTGATGTTGGCCAGGTTGCTCGATATCGTGTCAAGACGCAATCTTTCCGCCGCCATCCCCGATGCGGAAGTGCCGAATGTGGATATCACGGACACAGACTACCGCCTCCCCTCGCTGATCACGTATTTCAAAAGGCTGAACTTGCTCGACACTAATTGGGCGAAGGTGTTGTACATCGTCGCGTTCTCCGCCATCTTCGCCATTTCGAGATCGATATCGACGCTGTTTCCATCTACTCTCATCGAAGCACCCTCGTCCACTGTCTGCACAACCGGCAACTGCCCCGCTGACGCAGGGCCCGAAATCGGGAGGTGCCCGACCCTTGTCGCTCGGCCTGTGAGCTTGGGACCAGTTGGCTCCGCGCGGCCTGCCATCGCCTGCTCAAGACTGCTCACGAAGTCTACATCCGCCGCCTTAAACCCCGGGGTATTAACGTTAGCTATGTTGTTAGCTATCACTTGGTGACGTGCGGACGCAACATCCAGCGCCGTTTCAAGGGTTCTCATCGTGCGATCGTCGAGGATCTTCAACTCACACATTCTCCCTTCGGAAAGACAATAGAAACCCCGTTAAATTGTGATGCAATATCGATGCCACTCAAGAAACAGGCACAAAAAAGAACAGCCGCCCTCGAACTTCCGAGAAGTGGCTGCTACAAGCCGTATTGCGCAGGCTCTGCGTCGCAAGCCTCCGCCGGTGAGTAGTTTTTGCTCACCGTCCGGGCAGCATCTGCCGGGTAGTCTGTTCTCGCCCCAAGCTCCACTGCAAGGGCAGGATCACTTCAAACCTGGCGCCTCCGCCGCCCGACACATTGTCTACCTCGATGGTGCCTCCATGCCTTTCGATAATGCTCCAACTGAGAGCAAGGCCTAGGCCTGTGCCTGACGGCTTAGTGGTGTAGAACGGGTTGAACACATGAGGTATGTCCTGAGCCGGAATTCCCGGGCCTGTGTCGGTAAATGAGACCCTCATCTCGTTATCCCTCCGTGCGACGGACACATGCAGCCTGCCGCCTCCCTTCATGGCCTCGATCCCGTTCACGGCCAGGTTCAGGAAGACCTGCTCCAACTGATCCCGGTCGCCGATGATAACCGGGATGTTGTCTGGTATATCCAGGATCAGCTCGACTCCGAGCTCGGACGCCTTACCCTTCACGAACTCGGAGGTACGCCGCAGAAGCGCCGCGACGTTCACTTCGACCGGGTTCATCTCCGCTTCCCTCGCGAAACTGAGAAGGTTCCTCACAATAGACGAACAACGGATCGCCTCATCCTCTATGATCTTGGCGGACCGGACATACTCGTGGAATTCATCACCATGCCGCGCAAGTTTCCGCCCCAGGACCTCAGCGCAGGCTGAGATAATCCCAATGGGGTTGTTTATTTCGTGCACCATGCCCGCAGCGAACTCGCCGAGCGTACGGAGGCGCTCAGCCTGCTTGAGCTGCTCGCCAAGGCGCACGCGCTCAGTAACATCTTCGGCCATGATTATGAGGCCCTCATCCCCTCCGACCAACGAGTCCACTGCCGAAACAACAAGGCGCATCGTATGGCGGCCACCCTCCGCATCTGTCAGAACAATATTGCGTGGGGACATGGAGCGCGCGTCCTCGGCAGCCTCAGACAGCATCTGAACTAGCCTGTGTTCATCGGTCCCTACAATATCTGCCAAGTGCCGCCCAAATACCTTCTCTTCAGGCACCCTAAAGGTGTTCGAAAGCACGCGATTCCAGGTCATGACATGGTAGTCGCGGTCGACGACGACTATCCCTACCGGAACTTCCTCGATGAGCCTTTCAGCATATCGCCTGGCCGCCTCAAGCCTCAAATTGGCGCCGCTCAGATCATGGTAAAGACGGGCGTTTTCCATGGCCACGCCCGCAAACGAAGAGATGATGGACAGAAGATGCGTAACTTCCGAGGCACCAGGACGGACGGCGCTGAAATGCGCCGTGAGCTGGCCACTTATCTGACCGAGGCATACGATGGGCGTGGACAAGTGAAATAGCGAAGACGTTCCCTCCGGCGCGCCCGCCGTGATGACGACCGTGTCGCCTCCAGTCGCAGATGTGCCCGCCAAACATGCGTCCACCGTGAGAGATGCCCAGTCGGCGCCGACAACGCTCCTTGCCATTTCGGTTATGCGCTCCAGCACTTCGCGGAAGTCCCTAGTCGCCACCAGATCACGGGAGGCGTCGAGTATGCCGGACAGCCTGACGATGCGCTCGTTCAACTCCCGCTGCCCCCGCACTAGGTCGTCGCGGATCATGGCCTCATGATCCACAAGCTCCCTGGTGACCATCTCAAGCCGACTCACCCTGTCAGCAGCGATTCCGGCCTCCCGCGTTCGGCGACGTATGACTGCAATATAGTGAGCCGATAGCAGAGCAACTGACGAAAGCAGCAACACGTCGCCCGCCACCGTCCACCAGCCGTGGGCTATTGGCGACACCCATGAGCACACCAGTCGAATCCCGGCGATCGTCATGATCACCGCGGAAGGCGCCCACAGCCGCACCTCCATGTCTCTCATAAGGCATCACATCCGCATACGCTTTATCAGAGGTCGTACTTCTTTATCTTGTTGAGCAACGTTCGACGGGTGATTTTTAGGATTCTTGCCGCATGTGTCCGGTTATCCCCACATTGCTCAAGGACCTGCTCAATATAGCGACGTTCCAGTTCCTCCAGCGACATCGCGCCCTGCTGATCATCATTGTCGAACCCATATGCGTCCCCCGGAACGTCAATTTCGCCGTCATCGCCCGTATCGTCCACATCACCCATGTCGCTCGCATCGCCCGCACTGCCTGTGTTGCCCGCATTGCCTGCATTGCCTGCACTGCCCGTGTCCCCCGCATCGCGTGCTTCCCCGGCTTCCCGGTTATTTCCCGCTTCCCGGGCATCCCCCTCTTCCCCCGCATACCCGGGCTCCCCCTGGTCGCGCAACACGGAATCGGCTAACAGCTGCGAGCCCAACCCGAACGGGATTACGTGCATGGGTTCAGCCCCGAGATGAAAAACAGCAGAAGTCAGCCCATCCCTGCGCGCCAAAAGCACGGCTCGTTCCAGAGCATTCTCTAGCTCCCTGATGTTCCCAGGCCAATTGTGAGCTGCGAGATGCTCCAGGGCTTCGTGGGTAATGCCCGATACACTCCTACCGAACTCCTGACTGTACTTGTGAATGAACCGGGAGACCAGAGCGGGAATGTCCTGTTTTCGTTCACGCAAAGGCGGCAGGAACAACGGGACCACCGATAGCCTGTAGTAGAGGTCTTCGCGGAACGCGCCTTCGGCCACCGCCTGTTTGAGTTTCTGGTTGGTGGCCGCCACCACGCGTACATCCACCTTGATAGTGTCAACCCCGCCGACGCGCTCGAACTCCTTCTCCTGCAACACCCGGAGCAGCTTGGCCT
>DAOTAC010000196.1:0-4793 GCA_035382325.1 Bacillota bacterium
GGCCGTCTGGCCGTCCACCGGCAACTACTGTCGCGGCGGCGCGTACGACTCGGCGCTGCTGGCCTGTCAATCCATCGCCATCCTGCCGGAGGGAATGAGCCGCGAACGCTTTGAGTGGCTGGCAAAAGTGGCTGATGAAACCATCGCTACCCCTGGATGCGAATCGAACGTCAAGGAGATCTTCGACAAGTGTCACGAGCTCACCCGCGAGCGCGGCGATGACATCTTCATCTTCAATCAGTTCGAGGAGTTCGGCAACTATCTCTGGCACTACGAGATTACCGGTCACGCCATCGAGGAAGTGCTGGCGCAGGTGTTAGGGCCTCACGACACCTTCTTTGGCATCACGTCTAACACCGGGTCGGCGGGCACCATCGGCTGCGGCGATTATCTGAAGCAACGGTTCCCCTCCAGCCGCATCGTGGCCAGCGAGGCGCTGCAGTGCCCCACGCTGTTGCGCAACGGCTTTGGCGGGCACCGCATCGAGGGCATCGGCGACAAGCATGTGCCGTGGATTCACAACGTCAAGAACACCGACGTCGTCACGGCCATTGATGATGAGGCGACGCTCAGCCTCATCCGCCTGTTCAATGAGCCGGCGGGCCGCGCGTACCTGATCAAGCAAGGGGTGCCGGAGAGCCTGGTGGCGCAGCTGGATTTGATCGGCATTTCCGGCATCGCCAACATTCTCAGCGCCATCAAAGCGGCTCGCTGGTTCGAGCTGGGGCACGAGGATGTCATCGTCACGGTGCTCACCGACTCGATGGAGCTCTATCAGAGCCGCCTGCGCGAGCTGCACGAGGAGCACGGCGAGTACACTTTGACCGATGCCGCCGCCGATTACGCGCGCTATATCCTGGGGCAGTCCACCGACAACATGCTGGAACTGACTTACCCGGAGCGCAAGCGCATCCACAATCTCAAGTACTACACCTGGGTGGAGCAGCAGGGCAAGACCTATACCGAGATCCAGCAGCAGTGGTATCAGCCGGATTACTGGACGAGCTTCCAGGGGCAGGTGGGCGAGATTGACGCGCTCATCACGGAGTTCAACGCGCGCGTGGGGCTGCTGAAGTAATATCCCCTGGTTGCAAACATGCCAGGACTCCCTCGAGATCCTGGCATGTTTGTATCTCGGTCATCATGCCGAAAACACACCAAAAACGCAGATCCATTAGATTAGAAGGCTTTCCAGGGAGGATGTCAAGCCTTCGCCTTTTTTGCGCTTGGAGCCTGCCTTGTGCGTCTCTGTCTTTCGCGTCCGACATGCGGCTTCTCAAGCCGAGGCAAGGCGCTTTTCGGTTGCTGAACGTCGGGGGTAAGGTATAATTTTGCCATCACGCCGAGGGGCGATGAGCGCGGTGGGTCATGCACAAACACGAATCCGGTATCCTTGCGATTCTCACGGTTCTGGCATTGGGGGCGCTGGCGGCCCGGCCTATGTTGGGCCCCAGCCTCCCCTGTTCCGATGACGTCGGATTCCACCTCTTGCGCGCTGCACAGCTCGATCTCCTGTTGCGCCAGGGGATTCTCTACAGCCGTTGGGCGCCTGATATGGGCCTTGGATACGGCTATCCCCTGTTCAACTACCTGCCCCAGCTCCCGTACTACGTCGTCGTTCTGCTGGGAAGGCTGGGCGGGGGGCTGAATGTCGGAGTGCGTCTAACCTTCGCCTTGAGCCTGTGGGCCTCCGGACTGGCAATGTACCGGTTTGCGCGCGAGCACTTCAGCGCGGTTGCCGCCCTCGTTGCCGCCGTCGCCTACATGTACGCTCCCTACCAGGCCTACGACACCCTGTTTCGCGGCAATCTCTCCGAGTCCTTTGCCTGGCCTCTGCTGCCGCTGGCGCTCTGGGGGCTTGGCCGGCTGGCCCGCCATGGCGGTCGGAAGTGGGTCCTGCTCACGGCCCTGAGCTATGCCGCGATTCTGCTCACCCACAACATCTTCGCCATGATCACGACGCCGCTCCTGGGACTGTACGTGCTTGTGGAGGCCATGGAGGGGCGGGTATTCCGCGTTGGCCGGGACTACATTCGGCGGTTGGTCCCGCCGCTGGGGGCGCTGGCTCTGGGGATGGGACTGGCAGCCTTCTCCTGGGTCCCCGCGATTCTGGAGCGGAGTGTTGTGCAGTTGGATCGTCTGGCATTTGGCTTCCCCTTCTCATACTGGAACCATTTCCTCTCCGCGGGTGAGCTGTTCCTGTCATACTGCCCGGTGTTCCTGGACCTCATGAATCCATCGCCCCCGCGGACGTTGGGGCTGCTGGCCGTGCTCTGCGGTCTGCCCGGCGTGTTGGGGGTGATGTGGCTGAAAACGGGCCGCCAACGACGTCAGGTAGCGTTCTTTGGGGCGGCTCTCGCCGGCTATGCTTTTCTGATGACGGCTCTGTCGCGGCCGGTGTGGGATACCTTCCCCCTTCTTCAGCTGACTGAGTTCCCCTGGCGGCTGCTCAGTCCGGCGGCGCTCTGTCTGGCGCTCCTCGCCGCAGGCGCGACAGACCTCATTCCCCGAGGCAAAGCGCAGACAGTTTGGGGCGTCCTCGCTATATCGGCCCTGATCGTCGGGGACCTTTTCTGGCTCACCCCGCGATATTGCGCCAATCCGCTGCACCCTGGCGCCGCTGACATTCGCGCTCAAGAGCTGGCCGGACTCATCGGCACGACATCTGCGGGCGAGTTCTTGCCCGTGACCGTCAAAGCGTTGCCGGCGACGCCCGCCGATACATTCCTCGATCGCGAATCCCTGCCTGAAGGGACGGACGTCTTCACCGAGACTACCACCCCGCTTACAGGAGAGGTATGGCTTGACCTCCCGCAGGCGGCTCACCTCGTCTTCAATCGCTTCGCCTATCCCGGCTGGCAGGCCCGCGTGGATGGCATATCTCAGCCGACCTTCCCTACTACCCCCGAGGGGTTGATCTCCTTGCCGGTACCGGCGGGCGCGCACCTCGTCGAGATCGCGTTCGGGACAACGCCCTTGCGGGTGGCGGCGACGCTCGTCTCGCTGTTGAGTGCGCTGGCGCTCGTCCTCGTCGAACGATTCGGGCGGCGCAGCAGGACCGAAGCGCCGGTCGCAGCGTCTGAGGCGCTCTCCGCCCGCTGGCTGCTTTTCCCGGTCGCGCTCGTCCTGTTGAAAACCGGGTTACTGGATGCCGTTGAGTCGCCGTTGAGCGTCCATCGCTTGCAGGGAGGGGGCCTGCAAGGCGTAGGCGTTTCCACCGACCTCGTCTTCGATCACCAATTGCGGCTCCTGGGATACGAGCCTTTTGCCGTGACGACACGGGCTGACGCTCCCCTTGCCCTGACGCTTTACGTTCAGGATGTCGTCCCCGGCGGGCCGGACTATGTGATCTACCCCGAGCTGCTCGATGCTGCCGGCGAAGTGTGGATAGATTTCCCCTACGCCCCAACCGTGTACAAACCGCCGCCGTCCCAGACCTCCAACTGGCCTCCCGATCAAGTCGCCGTCTTGCTTTTCGACCTGTGGCCCAAGATCGGGACGCCGCCGGGTCGCTACACGCTCGCGCTGAAAGTTTTCGATGCCCGATCGCAGTTCACCTACACGGCCTACGCCGGCGACCAGGCTGTGGGACCTCGGGTCATCCTGGGCGAGATCGAAATCACACACCCCCGAACGCCCTTCAACGTCGAGACCCTCGCCCCGGAAGCCGAGCGGATGTCCGCGCTGCTTGGTCCGGTGCGCCTGGTGTGGGCTTCGATCGGCGCAGCGGAGGCGCATCCTGGTGATCCCCTGAAGCTGCAGCTGGCCTGGGAGACTGCGGCCTCACCGCAGGCTGACCTCCGGGCGCAACTGACGCTTGAAGCCGCCAACGGGGCCTCCTTCCCATTGGCGACTCTGCCCCTCGTGCATGAGGACTTTCCCACGACGCAATGGCAGGTGGGGGACGTTTGGCGTGGCCAGCACACGCTGCGGCTGCCGGCCCGCCTCGAAACCGGCTCGTACCGGCTCGACCTTCGGCTCTGTGCGCTTTCCGGAGCGTCATGCGCCTCGATGGAATCGACCGCTGCCATCGGCAGCCTGTCTCTGACTGCACCGGAGAGGCTGTGGACGGTTCCCCCCCTCGATGTGTCTCTCGATACGCGCCTTGGCGCTAGCGTCACCCTGGTCGGAGTGCAGCTCACGCCTTATCAAATGCCTCTCCATGCCGGAGAGCCGTTCACGGTGACCCTTGTCTGGCGGGACGAGGCGGAGCTGGACACGGCGCTGCGCGTTTTCGTGCATCTTCAGGACGACTCCGGCTATCCGGTCACCCAGTCGGATGGCGAACCCGTACAGTGGAGCCGTCCCACTACTGGCTGGCTCCCCGGCGAGATCGTGCTCGATGAGCGAACGTTGTCCCTGCCCCCCGACCTGGCGCCGGGACGTTACCGCCTCGTCGCCGGGCTCTACGCGCCTGAAGGGCCTCGTCTGCTGACGGCGGACGGACGCGATGCCGTGCTTATCACAGAGCTGTGGGTTGCTGAGCCCTGAGGCATTCGAGCAATGGGTAAGCATAGGATTCTCAATTTGGTTCTGGGACACTCCTATCACCCGTGCCCGAAGGGGGTATAGCCTGGCGTGGCGACTTTGAGTTGAAGTTGTGGCGTGATGTCATCCAGTGATTTGTTCCCTCATTGTTCACTACCCCATCACTAACTGAAAACAGACTTTATATGGTCAGATGGTTAGACTTTCCTGGTAGAAGCGGTTACAAATCAAACTTGTTTTGACTAACCAACCGGCTCAGCGCTTTCCATACTCCTTTCCATACTCGTGTTATAATGCGAGAGTCA
>DAOTAC010000197.1:0-4780 GCA_035382325.1 Bacillota bacterium
GGTTTTCTTAGTAGATCAAGGGCTGCCTGAGGGCTTTTTCCGGCGCGCTCGAGAAACCCGCCCGCGTATCCATATTATGTTACCCGCCTATGCCTGCGGATTTGTTGCCGGCGTGACTCCGAAAAACAGGGGCGCCGTTGCCGGCGCGAATTCAGATAACTCGTACCTGCCAAACCACCCAGAATCCGAGGAGGTTGATCAAAAAACCTACCGGAAAACGAATAGGATGAGCCAGAATCTGGTTGAGCCAAATGCGCCTGTATCGGGGACCAGGTAATCCCACTCTACGGCAAATAGAATGCCCCGGAACCCCCGTTAGAGCCCACACAGGAGAACGCCGTACCCAGGAATGTCCATGGATGTGGGTGGCGCATAGCAGAGAATCCACAGGTGACGGGGAACGAAGTGGTGACGACACGAGAGCTGTTGAGGCCGCGGCCAGATCGTCCGGGGAGACAGTGTGATTCGTGGATCCAGCTGGCCATTTGACATCCGTACATATGATCTACATCTAGATGTTTCCATCAGCCGCCGGCGGTGCATCAGTAGGTTCGGGCTGAACTTCTGCCTGATCCCCTCGATGATCGTCCTGCCCGGCACTGGGTATAGGCGGCACTACAGATGTCGGTTGGCCCTCGCCCCCCGGTACGGGCTGCACTTGGGTGGGCACCGCCGCCTCCTGGCCTGTTGCCGGCGCTGCTGCTGGAGCGGGGCTATCCGTTGCCTCCTGGGGCGGCGCCTGAGCCGGCTCCTCGGTTGGCTTTTGCAGCTTCGCTATGGTCGACTTCCAGCCTGCGGGCATCAGCTCATCTAGCCTCACAAGCTGCACGCCTGCAGCCTCCAGTTCCGGGATCATCCTAACCAATGCCCGAACTGTGGTGGGGCGCACATGTCCTATTACCGCTGCCGCCCCGCGCGATAGCGCGATGCGCGCTGCAGCCCTGATCTGATCTACCACATATGCTTCATCTGCGACATGATCGAGGAATCGCGCGTTCTCAAGCAATGGCGCGCCCATGTCGCGTGCCACACGCGGCGCTGCCGAGTTCGGAGTAGTCCTGCTATCGAAGAAGAACAGCCCATGGCTGAACGTCTCGTCCATGATAGTACTCATCGCGTCGCGATCTTCAGTGATTTTCGACCCCATGTGATTGCTGATGCCGACCACGTTAGGCACGGCTGCCAGATTTGCTGCCAAGACCCGCCTGATCTCATCCTCGCTCATGCCGGTCATGATCGCTCCGCCTCCCGGACGTTTGGCCGGATCGTGCGGTTCCATTGGCTGGTGCAGCAGCACCGCGAACCCACGCTCAGCCGCAGTCGTCGCCTCGCTCCTAGCGCGCCTGCCATCAGGGAGCACGGCCACTGTAAGCGGGGCCTTTACCTGGAACAACTGCTCAGTCCCGGCGACGCCGCTACCCAGGTCGTCGATGACAATGGCCAGCCTTGCGCGGGCGCGCGAAACCTGACCCGGTCCGGTCGGGGCCAAAGGTTCCTCCCTGGGTACATACTCCTCAGACCCGCCCGGCTTCTCGCCGCCCACCAGGTCCTGATACACCCCTGAATCATTCTCACTCGCAGGGGAGACGACGCCGGCGCCTACTTTCGCAGGAACGCTCGCGCTGGTGTCATCGCCGATGACCCACGACGGATCGGCGGCCTCCGCGATCTCGCCTGCAGGACCGACAGGCACTACAAGCCGAATCACGTCCAGCGATTCACCCATCTCTTTGAGTCTGCGGTCGCTGAACCCGATTGTGAAAACAAGAGCACCAGATGTGTCCGTCGGCAGAGCCACTGTCGCCCCTGCTTTCCGCACGGCTCGCGATACGACGTACGACAGCAAGTCCGCACTCGCGAACCACGAAGGGGCATGGTATGTCGTTAGGTTCCACCGGAGGTATGCGTCGCCCATGGTTGACCGGCGAATGATCCGCTGGGCTTCTGCGCGCGGCGGCGCGCCAGGATTGAGTACGCCCGCGACCTCCAGTTGCTTCACCACAGCCTTGGCCGCTGCGTCGGACTTTTCGCAATAGTCATAAATCGTCTTGCCGCTCTCACGTGATACTGTGGGCTTGTCATTGGAGCACCCTGCAGTAATCGCTGCCAGCACGAGAAGCATGACTAGCCCCACGCATAACATACGCGCAAGGACCGGATGATGCGGTGACCCAACGCTGGTCATGGTTGACGTTCACATCCTCCGCCCACTCGAGCGGGCCCTGAGATATCGCGCTATGAGCCACAGAAGGCCGGCGCGCGTCGAACGTACGTCGGGATATTTCCCCTCCTGCGGTACCAGGTAGAGCCCCAACCCCGATCGGGCGCCCCTAATCTGGACAGTTCTTGCCCCGGGCGGCCCGCCCGGAACAGCCGAGCGCACATCCATCACTATCGTAACGGGCGATACGGCCATGGCCTCCAATAGGTCATCGCCGGAGGAAATGGGCCTGCAGTTGACTGACTCAATGACGTCGCCGCGCCTTATGCCTGCCTGCCAGGCAGGTGACCGCCGGACAATATCCAGAACCATGATGCCTTGGGCAGGCGCCTGGAACACGGGCCGTCCGCGTATCTCGGCTGCTCTCGAAAGATGAACCATCAGCTCATGGCCGACCGGTGAGAACAGCGCAGCAAGCCAGCGCGCCCAGCTGCGTGTTGACGAAAGTACGGACAGGCCCAGCAGGATCAGGCTGAAACATCCAGACATGGCTGCGGTCACACGAGCCTTCTGTCGGGGAAGCCGGGTATAGGTCAAATCGCTGTAGCCCAGGGCAGCGGTTATGCCTATCAGTGCATACACCGACTGCATCCCCTCCGGGGCAGGGGCAGCCGACTTTATCAGCGGCCACCACTCGGGCATTGCGAGGACCTCGGGGAGGGCGGCAGACAGCGGGTAGTAGAGCATTAGGCCGACGGCCACTGGCACCGGCCAGAACCTCTCCATTAGGAACCCGCCCGCAGGCCTGCCGTCGGGCCCCGAGATCAGCACGGGGATGGCGCTGTGACTGCCCGTCGCCCAGATCAGACCGGCCTCCACGAGATGGAGCACTCCCACCATGGCGGTGACAGATGCCACATCCAGCTTGGGCCAACCTAGCAACAGGTTACCGATGCACGCGAGCCCTGCGGCATACGAAAAACACATCAGACGCGCATCCAGTATTGCCAGCGCCAATGCCGCCGCCCATAGAAAGCCCAGGCCCATCCGGTCTATGGATGGGCCAAGCAACACGAAGAGAAAGCTACCCGCTATTCCGCCCAGTATACCTTCGCCTAACGACCTCATGGTTCGGACAAGCGGCGATGGCGAGCCTTTGGTCCACTGCCGTTCCATCGCCGCAAGCCGCGTGTACTGGGAATATACGATGGCCATCACGACCCAGAATAGGATCATCGTAGTGGGGTACGAGAGTATGCCTACGATGCTCCTGAGTATGACGGCCAGAAGGATCATGCTGCGTTCCGCCTGGTCTTGCTCGACTCGATCTGGTCTCCCAGAATCTCCAGCGCTCGTCGGAGCTGCGGGTCGAGAGCTGGGTCTATCCTGAGCAGATCCTCGGCGGTTACGGGCCCGGCCGGACCGCCCTGTTTCGCCTGCTCGTTCTTGATTCTTTCCAGTTCCTCAGGGGTGAGCGCCTGCACCTCTACGTCCGGCTTGATGGGCGAATCCGGAGTGATTTCTCTACCCCCGGCGGTCAAGTATATCTGCGTGGTCACTGCGAGCCCCGACCCATCCGACAGCGGGAAGAGCGTCTGCACAAGTCCCTTTCCAAACGTGGGAACGCCCACCACAGTAGCGACTTTCGTGTCCTGCAATGCCCCCGACACTATCTCCGATGCCGAAGCCGTATACTCGTTCACCAGCACCACCATGGGTATGTCGGTTATGCGGCGACCAGCTGTGTATAGCGTCTTCTTCTGGCCATCTCTGCCCTGAACGTGCATGACGGCACCCGCGGGGATGAACTTGCTGGAGACCTCCACTGCCTGCGTAACCAGGCCTCCGCCATTGTACCGGAGGTCGAGAATGAGCCCTTTCATGCCCTGATTCAGCAGGCTGACGACTTCACTCTCAATATCTTGGCCGGCTTTCTGTGAGAATGCCCTCAGTTCGATATAGCCGATACCCGAGGACTTATCGACCATGTATCCCCTGGTGGCAGGGGCATCGATAATATCGCGCACTATCTCCACAGTAAAACGCCCGGCAGGGTAACGTCGTTCGACAACGAGCTCTACCGAAGTGCCAGGCTCGCCCCTCATCATGGATACGGCTCCGTCCAGCGCCATTCCGTCGGTCGATACGCCGTCTATCTCCAGGATGTGGTCCCCCGGCATCAGGCCGGCCCTCATTCCCGGCGTGTTCTGAATCGGCGAGATGATCGTGATCTGCTCATCGCGTATACCCACCAAGATGCCGACTCCCCCGAACACTCCTGCCGAATCATCCTTGAGCGTCTGAAACTCCTTCGGGTTCATGTACCGCGTGTATGGATCTCCCAGGACCGCCAACATACCTGAGACAGTGCCCTCTGACAGGTATGCTCGAATCAGTGTCGATAAGGACACGGGCTTGTAGAACTCTCCCTTGACAAGGTACATGGCCTCCAGAGCCGTCTTGGCGTCCCTGAACTTGGGCGGAGCCGCAGCCTCGCCTCCCGACTGGACTCCGTCGACCCTGGGCGCTAAGCCCGCGAACACAACTAGCAGCGCGAGCAGCACACCCAATGCGGCAAGCCAACCGAACCTTCCCGAGCCCTGCCTTTTTCTATCTTTA
>DAOTAC010000198.1:0-1357 GCA_035382325.1 Bacillota bacterium
GGCGGCGCAACAGGTGTCTTGCTATGTGTGAGGCCCACATGAGCGCGTACGGAACGCCGGCGGTGAGCGCGATGAGCAGAGGGAAGCCGGGCGGGCGGAAGAACCTGACGAGCTGGAAGGCGTCTTTGTACGCGTACATCGAGTAAAGCGCAACCAGCACTCCGAAGACAGGCACGATCTTTCGGTACTCTGTTATCCTTAGGATTTGCGACAACGCTCGGCTTCCGCAGTACACCATGGTGGAACCTCCCGCAAACAGCCCTAACCCCCATGCAACCGTGCCCAGGATCTCAATACGCTCGATGGTGCGGGTGGGCCTGACCGACCGCGCCATCTTGAGGAATGGAAATAGCGACTTCGAGCCGAGATCGGTTCCGAGTACGCCCACAAGCATTGCTGCAACTACCGCAAGCACTGCGCTGGGTAGAACTGCCGCTAGGACTACGCTGTGCACCCTGCGATTTTGCGGTATGAGAAAGGGGAAAAGCATCCCTGCCGATATCCACTGAAGGCCGATGCCCAGCGGTGTCCATACGCTGGACAAGACTGGACGAAGGCCTCGTGCAAGCGCCGGCTGGAGGTTGTGGACGTTGAAGCTGGGCACGGCTCCAAGCAATGTGAGTGCGACAAACGCCGCGAAGATGGGCAGGAATGCGTCGGCGGCGCGCCCGATTGGCTCGATACCGAACCATGCTGCCAGGGAGGCCAGGAAGGCCATGGCGACGATGGTGAACCAGATGGGAGTGTTGGGCATGAACGCCACCCGCATCAGCTCCGCGTAGATGCGGATGTCGGTTGCGGCAATGAGCAGGAAGTGCCAGGAGATAACGAGCGAGACGATGGTTCCGAGGAACCGCCCGAGCAACATGCGCGAGTAATCCACGACGGTGAGCCGCGGATACCTTGCTGCCAGCTCGGCAATACCCCAAGCCGCGAGTGTGAGCAGCAGCCCTGCGATCAGCCCGGCGGCCCACGCATCCTGGGCGGCGTTGCCGGTGGTGAGCAGCGGAACGAAGGATATCACCACAGTGGTCCGCATCATGAAGAGTATGGCTGCAAGCTGCCGGTTAGCTATTATTTCCCTTGCCTCGGCCATCTTCATCGTCCTTTGCTCTTGGCGCCGCCGCCCTCAGGCTGCAGCTGCTGCAACCCTTCGCTTTCGGGGCTTGCGCCCGGGCGCGGCATCTGTCCTCCGGGCGCGCGTATAGGTTCGCGTCCTCCTGTAAGCTTCGGCCGCATCGTCTTGGCCCAATGCCAAGTGCGGAATAGGTAGTCCTTCCAGCCTCCGCCGATAAACGGGGCGACCGGCGCAAGGTATGGATGCCCGAAACTGCGTCGGCTGGCTAGGATCAGCACA
>DAOTAC010000198.1:1457-4776 GCA_035382325.1 Bacillota bacterium
GACCGGCGCAAGGTATGGATGCCCGAAACTGCGTCGGCTGGCTAGGATCAGCACAACCATGATGATGCCGTATTGCACCCCGAATAGGCCGATGCTGCCTCCGGCCACGATGAACGCAAATCGCAGTAGCCGTGCGGATATGTCGAAGGAGAACGTGGGTAGGATGAACGAGGCTATTGCCGTGGTAGCCACTACGATTATCACCGATGGCGACACCAGGCCGGCATTGATGGCGGCCTCGCCGAGCACGAGCGCTCCGACTATGGTGACGGCCGACCCCACTGCGCGCGGTAGCCTAAGCCCCGCTTCGCGCAGCAGTTCGAACGTCAGTTCCATCAGGAAGACTTCTACGATTACCGGGAATGGCACGCCAGCCCGATCGCCCACGATCCTGAGCAGCAGTGAGGTTGGAAGGAGTTCGTGGTGGAAGGTGAGAACCGCGACGAACGCTCCTGGAAGGAGTATGGAGGTCCAGAATGCGATTACCCGCAGCACTGAGATGACGAACACTATAGGTACCGGCTCGTAGTAGTCGTCGGCAGACTGGAAGAGCATGCCGTAGTCCATGGGCGCCACCAGCGCGAACGGGGAGTTCTGTACCATGATCGCGACGCGCCCCTCGAGCAGGTTGCCGACGACTCTGTCAGGTCGTTCGGTGCGCAGGATCAGCGGGAAGAACGACAGATGTGTGTCCTGGATGAAGTCCTCAACAGGCCCGGTACCCAGCACCGAGTCGGTTTCGATACGCTGGATACGCTGGCGCACTTCGGCCAGGAGTTCCTCGCTTGCCAGGCCTTTGACATAGGCGATTGCGAGTCTGGTTTGTGTGAGATGCCCCAGTCTGGTCTCCTCAATCCACAGGTTCGGGGTGCGGATCCATTGCCGGAGAATGGCGAGGTTGGTTGTGAGGTCTTCTATGAATCCCTGCCGCGGCCCGCGGAGGGTCGTGTCGGTGGGGGGTTCTTGGATTGGTCGAGTCTTGAAAGACTGGGCGCTGCAGGCCAGTCCCTGATTATGGCCATCTGCTAGGACCACTGCGAGCCCGCCGCTGAGCGCGTCCCATAGGTCGGTGAAGGACGAGACTGTTTTGACGTGCGAAGAACGTAGCAAGTGGGCGCCGAGTTCCGAGATCAGTTCGGGCGCCGAGGCCACGCCGGCCGACGACACGGCACGCACGACGCCTTCGATGCGCTCCTGATCAACGATGCCTTGAAGGTTGATGACGGCGATATCCAGCGAGGCATCGGTAGCGATCCGCCTGACTATGATGTCCGGCGACGGCCCGGCAGCCAACTCAAGCATTCGCAGGTTTTCAGCCAGCCTGGCGTCGAGCGCGAGCCTGTCGGTGACGGCTTTGCGTGCCCCCACATCCAGAGAGTCGTCGGCGAGCAGCTCCGGGTCGATCCGTTTTCGCCCGGAGGAGGGGGATGAACGGCCCGGCGACGCGCCGAAACCGCCGCGTCTCGTGCGTCTTGCAAAGCGGGATATGAGTGCCCGGACGAGGTTGAACGCCAAGCTGAGCCCGTCTCCTTCCATGGCTGCGCTGATCGTGCTTCAGCTTAGCGTCTCCAATGGAGTCAGGCTGCTATTCGCGCAATGCCTATCAATGCCTAACCGGGCGGCGTTAGGGCGCTATCCCAACCACCTGGGGTCGAGATAGGTCTTTCCGACGAGCGCCGGCACTGGCCGGTACTCCTTGACCATTACCTTATAGTTCAGGGACATTACCGCCATATGCCTGAGCCAGGCCAGCTCGGCTTGTTCTTCGTCTACGGCGACGATAAGGTAGTCGATGCCGTGGTCCACGGCCATGTTGTTGGCCTGGGCAAGCAGCGACCTTACCTCTTCTTCGCGACCTCGGCGAGTCACAAGGTCCAGCACATTCCATACATTGATAGCCTCGCCTGGAGCGGGTATCTTCGGCAGAGGGACGAGGCGCGCAAGGCCGCGCAACATCGAACCTGCCAACTCATATGCACGCGGCATGGCGGCTACTCGTCTGGTGTAGTGGCGGGAGACGTCCCAGAGCTTGAGCGACGACTCTCCACATTCAAGCCGGGCCACCAGATAGTGATCGTAGAGACTCTGCGCGTGATCGAAGTCGTCTACAATGGGTAGCAGACTGAAGTCGGCATAGTGTGTGCTGAGGTCTGTGTACTCCTGACGGGCATCGATCCTGCGTGCGGCCTTGACTTCCTGCAGTGGTCTCTTGCGGCGGAAAGTCGGGATCGTGTAAAAGCGCTTCTCGCCGCGGGCCTCGGCCCCCATTCGAGTGGCAATGCTGTAGGAACGGCTATTGTCCTCCTTGATCAGGCCGAAGATGAATTCGACGCCCTGGTCCATCAGGCGTTCTTCGAGGCCCTTCCAGAGGAAGAACATGGCTCTGGACAACCCTCTGTTGGCCTCAGGGTTGGAGCGCAGGTCGAACATGTAGGCGCCCAGATGCTCCTGCCCTGCCACGATCAGGCGCTGAACGGCTGCTGCCACAACTCCGTGCAGCGCGCCTGTTGCTTCGTTCTCGCCTACCAGGAGGATGGTGTTGTTGAACTGACGCGCGCGGCTGAAGAAGCTATCGCGCTCGTCGATCAGACGTATTCGGTCGCCCTGCCCTGCCATGGATTCTATCCGGAGCAGCACTTCATCGTCTCTTGGCTCGGCGGGCCTTACTATCACGCTGGGCCCCTCCCTTCATCTCATTGCGCCCTCGATTGCTCCGGCCATGGCCGTTATCTGGCAAAAGCCGCATAGGCAAGTACTCCTGCGTAGAACACAAACAGTGCGATTCTGACGATTGGGGAGTAAAGTATGCCTACTTGATACTCCGGTCGCCTGCCTGACGCGGCTCTGGCACGGGCGAGCACGAAGATGGGAAGCACGGCCAGAATCACCCCTCCGACGGCGCCTGCCGCCTCAATCATGTCGCCGAATTCCAGCCTGCCTCGGAAGACCAGCGCGAGCGACGGGGCAACTGTGACTCCGAAAGCGACCAGCCTGGCGCGGATATTCCACTCGGATTCGACCCGCATGATCTCAACCACGTTGCCCATGACGGCACCGGCACTGGCCCAGAAGGACGTCAACAGCGCCAGCAGGGCGAACAGGTTTACTGTGAGATACACCGCTGGCCCAAGCGTGTGGCCCCACGAGATGGTCACTACTTGTGAAATGGCGTCAGGGTTCTGCAGGCCGAATATGGCCACAGGGAACAGGAGCAGGAAGAGGAGGTTGATGCCGAGCCCCCATTTGATGGCCCGCACGATCGATTTCGGGTCGTGGGCCAGCCCGCGCACTACCTCAGGCACGATGGACTGCGACATGG
>DAOTAC010000199.1:0-4771 GCA_035382325.1 Bacillota bacterium
CCGCACCTGCATGAACGTCACAGGCGACGCAGCAGGCGCAATCGTGATCGCAGCGACCGAAGGCGAACTAGCGACAGTCAAGCCCGCACGCGGGCGTGGAGCGGCGGTCGCAAGGTAACACAGGGCAGGAAGCAATCGGAGCAACAAGCATAAGCATAAAAGGCGAGCTTGGCATCTCGCGCACTGCGAGAGCCGGCTCGCCTTTCATGTGTCGCCACGGTACCAACGTAGTTGGGATCTGCCCCCAACCTACATCCCGCGGGCAAACTTCACTACCGCAACCGCCAGGGCCTGGGTCGCATCCACCACCGGCACCGATATGTCGCCGTCCTTCAGGATTAGCGGGACCTCGGTGCAGCCGGCGATCACCGCCTCCGCGCCCTGAGCCACCAGATACTCGCCGGCGTTGGCCGCGAGCCTCTGGATATTGGGTCCGGTCTGCCCCGCCTTGACCGCGAAGATCGCTTCCGTGATTATGTCCTGGTGCTTCTGGTCAGGGGCTATGACCTCTATGCCCTTCTCGGCAAAGGTCCGGTGATAAATGCCGATTTTCACCGTGGACGGCACAGCTAGAAGCCCGATCTTCTTCATGTTGGGCCAGCGCTCGGCCGCGTAGTCGGCGGCGGCCCGCATGATGTGGAGCACGGGAACCCCAACACTTGCCTGGATCTCGTCGTGCCAGGCATGAGCCGCGTTGCAAGGCATAGCCATTACGTCTACCCCTGCCTGCTCCAGGAGCCGAGCCGAACTCACAAGGCAAGGCCCCGGGTTTTCCTCGCCCCTCATGATGTGAGCCGTCCGGTCGGGGATCTTGGAGTTGCAGTCGATGATTATCCTCAGATGGTCCTGGTCTCTCTTCGCCGGCGTGGCCCGGAGTATCTTCTGAAATAGGTCTACCGTGGCGTCCGGCCCCATGCCTCCGATTATGCCTACGATCTTCTCCTTCTTCTCCTTCATATTCGCACATCGCCTCCTATAAGGACTCCAGTCCCTCGTCGATCAGCCCCTTGTCAATTAGTCAGCACTCTTCTTCTGTGATTGTACAACATAGAGTGGTGTGCGCGCATCTATGGCAGAGAGCCGTCAAATCGGAATGTGCATCCGATATTGCCGGCTCTCTTCTGATTCGGTCATGATTCCAGTGTCATGCCCAATTTGGCGCATGGCTCCCTATCTACTTGGCAATAGCCGCTCCCCGTCCGCCGGCAGGCGCGACTCGTGCCAGTTCACCTTCGGACGCTGCGATCACGATTGCGCCTGCTGCGTCGCCTGTGACGTTCATGCAGGTGCGGATCATGTCGAGAATGCGGTCGATACCGGCGACCAGCATGATGCCGTCAAGCGGTAGCCCCACGGTCTGCAGGACCATGCTCAGCATGATCATCCCGGCGCCCGGCACTCCCGCCGTTCCGACTGACGCCAGAGTGGCCGTGAGGATGATCATCAGGTACTGGGGCAGTCCCAGCGGAATACCGTATACCCGGGCGATGAATATGGCACACACGCCCTGGTAGATGGCGGTGCCGTCCATGTTGATCGTCGCTCCCAGCGGCTGCACGAAACTGGAGATCTCCTTGGACACGCCCAGGTTATCCTGAGCGCACCGCATCGAGATCGGCAGCGTAGCGCTGCTGGAGCAGGAGCTGAAGGCCACCGCCATGGCCTCGAAGAATCCCTTGAAGAAGGTCATAGGATTAATCTTCGCCCAGATGTACACTGCTCCGGAGTACACAATGACGGCGTGAAGGATATTAGCGAGATACACCACGAAGATCAGTTTGGCCAGTGGCAATAGCACTGCCGAACCACTAGTGCCTGTGACCCATGCGATCAGCGCAAACACGCCTATGGGAGCGAAGCCCATAACGATGGCGGTGATCTTGTACATAATCTCTGCCACGCTATCGAAGAACGCCAGCGCAGGCTTGCCCTTCTCGCCCAGGAGCGATATGGCTATCCCCATGAACAGCGCGAACACAATGAGTTGCAGGATATTATCACTTGCTGCAGCGCTTATGGGGTTAGTAGGCACCATGTTAAGGAACGTATCGACTATGCTCGGCATCGGTTTGGGTTCATATGTTCCCACTTCGCCGATTACATAGCCCGCGCTGGGATCGATCACCAAGGATAGCAGGATCGCAAGGGTTATCGCAAACGCAGTAGTGACCAAGAAGTACGCCAAAGTCTTGCCGCCCACGCGGCCAAGTTTCTTGAGGTCGCCGATGCTACTTGCGCCAACTACCAGCGAGCAGAATACCATTGGCACAATCAGCATCTTGATGAGCCTGATGAATAAGTCTCCCAGCGGTTTTATCACCGCTATGGGAGGTCCGACAATGAGGCCGACGATCGCGCCCAGGACGAAGCCGATCAGAATTTTGACCCAGAGTTTCATCCGGTACGTACCCTCCCTCTCGCTTGATTGGATCCTACCGACCCATTCAACCATTGCAGCGAAAAACCCTTCTTTTCATCGAACTCCGTAGGCTGGTATAGCCTGGTGGGATATGCAGTCGCGGTCATCTCGGAGAGGCCGCATCAACCTTCATCTGTGCCAGCTTCGCTTCGAGAAACTCGCGGATCCACTTGTCGGCGAGTTCGGCAGGGCTGCCGAGTATACGAGCACTCGTAGACGAGATATGGGTTCTGAAGTAGTCCACAGCTATCTGCATGGCATTCGTTGCGTCTTCCTTCGACAGCTTGCCATCTGCGGAAGTGCGCCTAAGAGCGTCCACAAACACCTGGTTCGTGGCGTAGACCGCATCAACGCCCACGAGCTCGGCTTCAGCGATTGCGGACATGAGCAGTTCCCGGGCCAGGCAATTCTGTACCCGCCTGGCCTGTTCGCGCAGGTACTTCGATGCTTCATGCAGCAAGACCAGCACAAACAGCGCGCCGATGCACGCCAGGATCTCCAGCGCCTTGACTGCCAGTTCGTCCCACATGTTCAGCACCTCCCAATATCAGCGCAGCGGACGCCGGGCGCCGCCGAGCGCGTGCCCCGTCTCATTCTGCTAATTCTTGCTTTCGATATGGGGATGCTAAATCCTTCCGTAAATGGATTGGGAAACCTACGGTGCGAACATGTCACAGTGTTGCAGCTACAGCCCTTAATGCCGCCTCCAGCGCCGTGACTATGCATCCCTGCGACATGCTGGGAGCGGTATCTTTCTCGACGACTTGTTCTGGTAGGTACGGCACATGGATGAAACCGACCTGGACATTGAGGCTGCGACTGGCTATGAAATGGCAGGTCGAGTAGAAGACGTGGTTACATACGAAAGTCCCCGCCGAATAAGAAAACGCCGCAGGGATCCCCTCTTTCCGTATGGCTTCCACTACTTCGCGCACAGGTATCGTTGCCCAGTAGGCAACGGGGCCTTCAGGCTCAATGCGCGAATCAACAGGGCGATTGCCCGCATTATCGTCGATCCTGGCATCGTCGATGTTGAGAGCCACCCGTTCTACGCGTATCCCGTGCGCCCCTCCCGCCTGCCCTATGCTGATGACTGCCTGAGGCATGATATCCTGAATCGCCTCTCGCACGGCCTCCGCCGATGCGCCAAATACAGTCGGAATCTCGCGCGTGATCACTTCCACGCCCTGCTCTACCGCTAGTCCCTCAGAAAACCGTGAGTGTTCCAGGTGCTGCAGTGCTCCGGAGGCCGGGTTGATGGACTCGCCTCCAAATGCATCGAATCCAGTGATCAGTATCTTCGCCATGAGCGGACCTCCTCGGTACTGATTGCCCTGGCGATTCTGGCTCCGACTCTCGCGTTGTTCTCGAGCAGCGCCAGGTTGGCTTCTACTGAACGGCCCGCGGTAATCCTCGCTAGGCTGGCCAGGAGGAACGGAGTCACTTCCTTGCCGTGAACGCCGCATTCAGCGGCCTGCTCGACGGCAAGGTCGATCGAAGTACTGATCTGGTCAGCCGGGATTTCGTATTCCTCTGGAATCGGCGCCGCGACCAGAATCCCTCCTGGGAGCCCAAGTTGCTCGCGGGCCATGAAAGCCCGCGCGATGATGTCTGCCGACTCTGCGGAGTAGTCGAGCGACAACCCGGAATCGCACGAGTAAAACGCAGGAAATGAACTAGTTTGGTATCCAATTACGCACACCCCCGCGGTCTCCAGGTACTCGAGGGTCTTGGGCAGATCCAGTATGGCCTTGGCCCCGGCACACACCGTAACGACACGCGAACGGGCCAGGCTCTGTAGATCGTGGGAGATGTCGAAGCTATCCCCGGCTCCGCGATGAACGCCGCCTATACCCCCGGTTGCAAAGACACTTATCCCCGCTCGCTCTGCAATGGCCAGCGTCCCGGAGACTGTGGTCCCTGCAGACGCGCCCCGGGCAATCACGAAGGCCAGATCGAACGCGGAGGACTTGCAGGCCCGCTTGTCGGCAGCGAGGCGATCTATTTCGTCCGGAGTCATTCCCACATGAACAACCCCGTCGATGACGCCGATGGTCGCAGGAACACACCCCTCCTCGCACGCGATCTCCTCTACACGCAGAGCCAGCTTCGTGCTGTCGGGATAGGGGAGCCCATGAGTCAGAACCGTAGACTCGAATGCGATTACCGGCTGGCCACCGTCAAGCGCTTTCTGCACATCCGGTTTGACTACCCAACGACTATTCATGATAACACCGCCCCCGCCTGCCTGTGGTCTTCTGTGCCACTCCACTTCTATGCGCAATTGAGAAATCCTCCGGCGAATCTGCCGGTCGCCGTATCGGACACTATATTCGAATATTGAACAAAGCG
>DAOTAC010000200.1:0-4758 GCA_035382325.1 Bacillota bacterium
CGTCTCCGCCTGCCTGCCAGAAGTTGATCGTGGTCTGTTTCGCGGCGCTCGCAGGCACAATTGCCGCAGCGAGCATGAAACACGCGATGATAACCATGGCAACACGCTTCATCTGTCAAACCTCCTGATCATTATTGGAGTCAGCACGATTCGGCCTACCTTCTGCACAAAACACCCTTCCATTGCTGGTCGAACTCATCCCCGCCATCGATATTGGCGCTCACGAATACCGGCGGTTCAACTCCCATGGCGCAAAGCCGCTCTACCACCTCCGCCTCAATCATGTTGATAATAGCTGCCCCCGCAACTGTCGAAGTTGGGCATATCTGCACCGCGGAGCCGTCTGCCTCCAGCACTGCGTCGCCGGGCACGCCGCAGTTGTCGATCACCACGTCAGCCACGTCAAACAGGTGCTTCCCGCTGGAGTGGCGCGACGGCACGCTTCGCGAATGCGCAAGGGATGTGAGGACTATTACTGGAATCCTCCGAGCCTTAGCGATCAGGGCCATCTCCACCGGAACGGCATTCCGCCCCGAATTCGATATGATCATAAGGGCATCGCCGGGGCCGATTCCCGAATGGTCCAGGATGATCTGCGCGTACCCTTCCAGTCGCTCCATTGCTGTGGACTTAAAGGGGCCTTCATGCAGCATGAGAGCGGGCTCAAGTATGGCGTTCACCGGCACGAGGCCGCCGGCCCGGTAGAAAGCTTCTTCGGCGATGATGTGTGAATGCCCGGTGCCAAACAGATACAGTCTGCCGCCGCCGCGTATGGCTGCAGTCACGATGTCGGCAGCCCGACCTATCGCCTCTAGCTGGGTCTTTTCAATCTCGTCAAGAATCCGCCGTACGCGGTTGAGGTAGTTCTGAGCTAACATAAGTCCATGCACATCCCTTTGCTCGAAAGTCTCATGGCTGCCTGCATGATCTCGTGTATCGATTCCGGTGTAATGCTCGACATCACCCGCTCGTAAGCGTCCGGCGCAGCCTGCTCAGGGGCCAGATATCCGAGATGACCGTTGGAATACCCAACTACCCAGACGTCATCTCGGGCGACTCGAGCGGCCCGAGCGTTCGGGGCGTCCGGGGCGGTCCCCACGCTCGGGACGACCGGGGTAGTAGTCGCAGTCGTCGTGACAGTCTCCGTAGGCGCCGCAGTCGTGACAGTAGCCCCGGCCTGGGCAGCTTTCTGCCCTTCCACCACGACTTCAGCCAGGTCCTCGCCGGTTTCGTGAGCAAGCTCTCCCGGGCAGAAAAGCAGCGTCAGATCGCCCATGCGCGCAAGGCTTATCTCAGCATCGACCACCGCGCCGCGTGGCTCGCCCTGCGTCGCGCCCGATGCGGCCTGCAGTCTGTACTGGTTCTGTGCTCGCTTCAAGACTATCCTCCATGCAGCGGCACGATCGCGAGACTCCTTAATTGCGATCTCATCCGCCCCGAACCTAGCGAGGCGCTCAGCCTCAGCTTCGGCTGCTGCTATGGCGGCCAGAGCGTGCCCTTCGCCGACCGGTTCCTTGCGGTGGAGGGTAACGTGTTCGCATGCAAGGCACACGCCGGATGTGCGCGACAGCCGGGCAACTGCGGCAACCTGCCCAGCGCCCGACGCTGCCAGCCTTCCTAGTCGCGCCGCCTCATCAAAGGTCTGAGCCCGCCGCGTGTACCGTGTGCTCACATCCGCCGCCGGGCCATTCAGAAAGACAGCAAATGCCCGCTCCGCCCCTGACGTGCGCATCTCGTGTTCGCACGCGTCCACCATGAACCCTGGCCAGTCCCGTGAGACTAGCGGGTTATCCGGGCCGAGCACAGTGGGGTGACACGCAAGACTAACCAAGCGCATGGTAGCCCGGGGCGCCCCCGAGGAGCCCTGATCGAGAGAGCGAAACTCCGCCACAGCGATGCGCTGCCCCATCGGGCCGGTTGCTCCATGCCCGGCAAGATCGCTCCGCCGACTGGCCATGCCGTGTACTTGCCCTGAGCCCAGGTACAGCCGGCACGGAAGGAGCTCGGCCCACGCCTGCGCCATCGCTTCAGCCGCTGCGCTCAATATCGCGTCTATGGTCGGAGGATCGAAGGAACCCGAGTCCGGGAATATGCCCGAAGGGCCTGAATGAGTGTGGGAACAGCAGACCATTACTGATGCGGAGCCTGACGCCGCGCCCGCGGGGACAGCATCAGTCGCCGACTGGCGGATCATGCGCGTGAGGCGGACATCGGAGTAGAGAATGTCAAGCGATAGGATGGCGATGCAGCGTCCGTCGAATTCGACGGCCAGAGCCCTGGCGTACAGCGGGTCGTGCACGCCGCGCGATACCTCCTTCCGGGCTTGGTAACCCGCAAGGGGGATCGACGGTGGAAGCTGTATTCGGCCAAGACCCGAGCCCACGTTGAACATGTAGCGCTCACCGCCCTTGCCTGCCGCCTGAAGCTCGTCCGTCAGTACTTTCTGTCCTTGACAGTCTCGCCCGTACGCTCAATGAACTCGATAGCCTGGTCGTATATGGCCAAAGAGACCCCCACGAACAGCGCATCCACCACCGACAGCTGAGCCATCATGGACGGCATTCCACCCGACCCGAACGGCGTCTCTTCGGAGGCGGTGCGCAACATAATGTCGGCCAGCCTAGCCAGGGGAGATCGAATGCGGTTGGTGATGCATATGACACGAGCGCCGCGCTGCTTGGCCAGGTCGATGATGTCCACCACGTCCTTGGTGCTCCCAGAATGGGAAAACCCGATGACAACGTCGTCGGCGCTGATCAGCGCGGTGGACATCGCCTGCATATGCATATCGGCATAGAAGTTGGCGTGGATTCCTACCCTGAGCAGCTTGTAGTATGCGTCCTGGGCCGCGAGAGCAGATGTTCCCACACCGTAGAGGTAGACTTGCTTGGCGGCTATCACCGCATCGACCGCGTCCTTCAACGAGTCGAGGTCTAGTACATCCAGCGTGTCGCTTACAGCCTGAACGTTGGCGCGAAACGCCTTCTTAACCGCCACCGGCAGAGTGTCGCCGGGTTCAATGTCATCATGGATGTTCTTATCTGGCGACACCAGCTCTCTAGCCAAAGCTATCTTCAATTCCTGATACCCGCTGTACCCCAAAGTGTTGGCAAGACGGATTATCGTTGCATCCGAAGTGCCAGTGGCATTGGCCAGTTCCGTGATGGACTGGTATATCACCTGCCCGCCGTTATCGAGAACATAGGACGCGACCTTCTTCTCCGCGGGCCTGAGCGAATCGAACATCCTCCTCAAGCGCGCAGAGCAGCTCGAAACGGGCAACCCAACCTCGACAAGTCCATTGCCCTCCTCGACCTGGGCCATCCGGTTCACCTCCGCCAAGTACTCAGTAACCTGGTTGTCGGGCATTCTCATGAAGGATTACTCCACCGATTTGGTGCTTCCAGCGGAGCTATTCTACACCGCTTGGAGTTTTCCTTCTTGCGTTGCCCAAAGTTTTGTGGAGATTATCTCCACGTATGGCAAAAGAAACACGCGCGTGTTGCCAAATCGCGCGCGCGTGTTTCTCGCGCATTGTTCACGTGTTTTCGCGCGTTTACGCCTCAGTCTCGAACCTGCCGTTCTCTTCCCGAAAGCAGTCTGCCAGCTCGTAGTATGCTCCTCTTCCCATACCTCGCAACACCAGATGTCCTTCTTTCACCAGACCCTTAAGGATGCGAGTAGCCTGATCAGGGCCGACCTGACAGTGGAGAACGGTAGAACTGGTTCACCTCCACGTCTACATCCGATAGAACCTGAAATGCGGCTTCATGCGTGGGAAGGCGCCTTTGAATGGACTGCTCCTTGCCAGCCAGTAGTAGGCCGGTAGGGGTCAGACACCGTGTATTGCCATTGGCATCAACCAAGCCTAGAGCTTTCGCGAAATCGAGATCGGAAAGCTCCAGCAGCACCGCATCTCCCCTGTATCGCTCAATCGTATTCCGCAGGCGCAGAATCTCCAGTGGATCCACATCATCCAAAGAAGTCCCTTCGACGATCCGAGCGCTTACATCCTCCTGAATGGCAATGGACTGGCGCGAAAGAATGCATGAGCCGTGCCTCCATGCTCTCCTCCTCCTCCGCACGCGATATCTGCCTCGCCTCAGTACTGGTTATTCTCCTCACTCGACGCGAGACATCTGCATCTTGCTGCTGTGGGAATGAACGCTTCGCGCTCAATGGCAGGTAGCGGATATGCGCTGTACGCTGCTTGTTCGCCCCGAACTGCAAAATGGGGCGCCGTTGCCGACGTGAATTCAGAATGGGTCTGGTTAGCTATACTGTCACTTACCAGAAGCCAAGTGTGTAGGCGAACGGGCCAATCAGGCCCAGGATGGCATGAGCGCCCGAACGTGTATAATAGGCTTGGGGCATGCGCGAGGACATAAGTGCAAGGACATATGCGCGGAAGATACAGGTGCGCGGAAGGCACATTGTGCGAAACACGAGCACAGGGAGGCGAATGGTGATGGCGAGCAGCATGCTCACGCTTCGTCCTGAGGCGTCGACTGTGGTGTCGATCGACTGTCAGCCCAAGATACTCTCGATTGTGGCGGATTCGGATACTCTGGCGCCCCGTGCAGCGAGTCTCGTGCGGGTAGCGCGTCTTCTGGGCGTGCCCGTGGTCAGGGTAGAACAGAACCCGTCTCGCCTCGGGCCCACTGTGCCCGAGCTTGCGGAGGCGATGGGCGATGCAGAACCCGTCGCCAAGATGACTTTCAGCCTCTTTCGCACACCCGAGGCCGAAAAGGCCGTAAA
>DAOTAC010000201.1:0-4713 GCA_035382325.1 Bacillota bacterium
GGTCGCGCGCTCGTGGATGGAGGCATCCTAAACCCAATACCCGCGAACTACCTGGCCGCCCTGGGAGTCGATGTTTCGATCGCTGTTGACGTAATGCCGGTGCTCAGGCCATCCCCGGAGCAACTGGGGAAGGCTCCCTCCATAGTCTCTACACTAATCAACTCGTTCGATATCATGGGTCGCCTGGTGGCGGCGCCCGTCGCCTGCATGGCGACGGTTGTGATCAGGCCTCAGGTGGGCGAGGTATTCGGCGCAGAGTTCTGGCGTGCGCCGGAGCTGATCACCGAGGGGTTTCGGGCGGCTGAGGCTGCCGTGCCTGCCATCGGGGAAGCGGCAGGACTTGAGCCTGTCGCTGTCGCGAACATGCCTCCGCCTGACTATGCTATGGTGATTGCCTAAAGCGGAGGTGACTTCGTCGTGAGCATGATCCCGCAACCGGCTCTGCCGGCGCTCTCGCCCAGTCTGGCGATGGGCGTAGTCGAGGAAATGCGATTCTGGCTTCAAATCATGTCAGACCATGCCAGGATAATCCGAAGCGGACTGGACGTAACCGATGAAAGCTTGTTTCGCTGTGTGGATTGCCTGGGCGTGGGCATTGATGAACTACTGACGGCGGTGCAGTCGGCATGCCCGCCTTTCCCCCAGGGGCAGGTGGAATGCCTGATAGCAGAAGCGAATCGGAGAGTGACTCCCTTAAGGGAGCTCAAGCGCAACCTGGCGGCCATGGTAAGGGAGTGTCGCATCAACATCCAGCTGCCAGCCGACATGTTGGAGCACATCCGGCGTGAAGCCGACTTCTTCCTGGGTATCATAAACAGGCCTGTCGGATGGCCCGTTCCCACCAGATCGGATCTGGAGATCCCGGCGCCTCCTGCCGAGGCAAACCTCCCGGCATGCCTTGCGCCGAGGAGTGTGATCCCCTACATGGGCCAGGGTGGCGCAGTGGTCCTGATGGATGAAATCCTGTTCTTTGCCGACATCAATGCCGAGCATGCCGCAGTGTTGAGTCTGTTCTTCCGCCCGATCGTCCAGGATGAGCTCTCAGAGAAGGCCCGGGAGTTAGGGGAGATGGGCATGGGGCCATTCCGCGAGATGTCTCAGGCAAGGCTGGCGGGAGCATCGCTTGCAGACATGTGTGGGATGATTGCCCGCAGCCGCGATGCGGTGAACGCGTGGGTGGGCTACCTGAGATGCCTGAAGGAATCGATTGGGCGCTGCAGTGTACCTACTGGGCAGGTGAACTTCGCGTATCATCTGCTTCATCACATGGAGCGAGAAGCCTGCTACACGCTGGAACTGATGGATATGGTGCAAGGTGTGTAGGCATCGGGGCAAGCTTTGGCAAGCCGTGGCTTGAAGCACCCATAGCATGCATGGCCACCAGGATAGCGGGACCGGGATCCCTACTCGGGTCCCGGGCCCGCGACTGCGGTCTGGGCTCGCTTTGACTCCTTCTCCTTATACATTGCATCATCCGCCTCTCGAAGCAGAGTATCCAGGTCGCCTCCTATGTCGGGTGTCCACAGGGCCACGCCGATGCTCACATCAAGCTTTGCTGCGGTCTCGGACTGCTGGGTCCATGCGCGCATCTGCTGCCTTATTATGCTGGCGACAGCTGTTGCCCGTTCTCCATCGGCACCCGAAAGCAAGATAACGAATTCGTCTCCCCCAAGGCGCGCAACCGTGTCGGCAGGCCCGACCGAGGATGTAAGGATACGTGCAAACTGGATGAGGACCAAGTCGCCGGCGAGATGGCCGAATGTGTCGTTTACATGCTTGAACTTGTCGAGATCCGCCATGAGGGCGGCCGTCCGAGCACCGGGCTTGTCGGCGGTTTCGTCCATTTCGCGCTGCGCTATCTGGATAAAACCGAATCGGTTGTACAGCCCTGTGAGAGAATCGCGGATAGCGCTTCTCTGAAGCTCAGCGAAGATCGAGTCGTATGGAGCCTGTAGCCCGCGAAGAACCACGCCCCGAAACAAGAAGCTATAGGCTATTACCTTGAAGATGTGCCCAAGGAAGTTGGGAGTAGCGTAAACGTCATGGTAGAGGGTGAAACAGAACTCCGAGACAACGGTTGCTCCTGCTGCGCCCATTAGCGCGTTGAAGAGCGAGTCATCGATCGTGTTACGCTTCCCTGCAAGGAGCAGCGATCCGGCGATAACGGCGGCTATCACTAGGTACTCGCTTACGATCTTGAACGGGGTCAGCCCTAAACCTTCGACAAAGCACGCGGGGAAGATGCCTCCGCGTAGGATTAACCATGCAAGGGCTACCGCGGTCACGCCAAGTGCAGCCGTCGCCGGCCTTCGCGGAAGCCTCCGGCTTGCCAGCGCCGGTGCCATTAGGAACATCGCAGCCCACACATACCTGCCGGCAATCCATAGTTGTGTAGCAGTGTCCGGTGTCGGCAATGGCAGGATGCACATACCCTTATAGGCCATAGTGTGTAGGAAGTCTATGCCCCCGACCAGCGCATGTGCATGCCCGATGAAGAGCAGCAGGTCGCTGCGGGCATACCGAGAAGACGCCAGCGCAAGCACGCAGGTAAGTGCGGCCACGATCACCGAGAAGTTCTCAACCGCAGCATGGAAAAATAGATAGTTTACTCGGGCCACCCAGAACGATGCGGCTAGACCTGCTGCCGCCAGCGCCAGCGTCGGCGCCAGCCCCAGCGCTAGTGGTTGCCCTGGCTTGGGTCCCGGTCCTGGTCCCGGTCCCGATATCGTTTCCCGCCCCAGTGCCGTTTGCCGGTACATTCCCATGCCCCCCCTCTTGCTGGATTGTCCAGCGTATCATCGTACTCGTCCGGAGAGTGAGACGTACCATTCGCAAAAGAACGGGTGCCTTGAGCTTGCCACAGAGCGCGTAAGGGGGTATTATCGAGTCGGGACCGTGCACGGCGCGGGAACGACTAGGACATCATTATCGTTAATGACAGAATAGGCATATGTCCAGGTTGGGATAAGGTGGTCGCGTATCAAATGACTGAGAATCCGAAAATTGAGGACGCGGTCGAACAGAAGATCAGCGACACGACTGACGACACGCTCGACATGACTGAACAAGCGGACGAGCAGGACGTGGAAACGCTGGGTGAATCCTCTGACATCACGTCGGACTTCGATTGGGGTGCAGCGCAGGCCATCAGGCTCGCTGAGGCCAAGCGCCGAAGAAAGGCTGCGGTTCGTGAGGCCATGGAGTACGTGCAGTCCATCGCATTGGCGATATTGCTGGCAATGGTGATCATGACCTTCGTAGGCAGGTCGTTCGTAGTGGAAGGCGCATCAATGGAGCCCACCTTGCACAACCGCGAACGGATTATCGTGGAGAAGGTGAGCTACAGGTTCCGCGTTCCCGCCAGAGGCGAGATCATCGTTTTGCGCAACCCATGGCGGCCTGACACAGAGGGATGGGCCCGTGCTGTGGAAGCCATGCGTGAACTAGTTGACTTCAGCGGTTCGATGCGTCCGTACATCAAACGGATCATAGGTGTAGCAGGCGATACCATTGAAATATCGGACGGCCAGGTCTACCTCAACGGTAAGGAATTGCATGAGCCATATGTGGCCGCGTCTCCCTGGAGCGACTACGGCCCGGGCACAGTGCCGGAAGGCCATGTGTTCGTGATGGGCGATAACCGGAATAACTCGGATGACAGCCGAGGAAGCGTAGGCTTCCTGAGGACCGATCGGATTGTGGGAAGAGCAGTAGTGCGGTACTATCCTCTAAACAAGGCAACTGTGATGAAACGTCCAGACGTGTATTGAACGAACCTATAGACGAGATTGTGGCTGTGGCAATCACGCCCCGGGTCTTTGCGCAAAGACCCGGGGCGTAGCGTTTCACATGCCGATTACTTGGACGTCCATCGTGTCGTCGACGCCTCGTCGACGCCTCATCGATGCTCTACTTGTCAGACAGATTTGCGGTGCAATGCGCGCATCTGATTGCCTTGATCGGAATAGTGGACAGGCAGTACGGGCATTCCTTCGTGGTGGGAGCTGCGGGGACTACCGGTGGCCTCTTCTCCAGAGCCTCTGCGGTCGCTCTCATCTTGTTGATCCACTTGACCATGAGGAATATCGCGAACGCAACGATGATGAAGTCAATCACTGTGTTAAGGAATAGCCCGTAGTTGACCGTTGCTGCTCCGGCCGCCTTTGCGTCGGCGAGAGACGCGTAGTGTTCGCCCGACAGATTGATGAACAAGTTCGAAAAGTCAACCTTGCCAAGCAGCATTCCAATCGGCGGCATGATGACATCATTCACCAGTGAGCTCACGATCTTTCCGAACGCTCCGCCGATGATGATGCCCACGGCCATATCCATGACGTTACCCTTCATCGCAAAATCCCGGAATTCTTTCAGCATGTAGGTCATTCCTCCTGCCGTCTCGTCGCTTCTAAGGTTTGGCCTCGGGTCGCAGGTACAAAAATAGCTGCCCTGGGCAGCTTGGAGTAGATTGTGAGTTGCTGGTGCGAGAGGGGGGAGTTGAACCCCCACGGGTTGCCCCGTCAGATCCTAAGTCTGATGCGTCTGCCATTCCGCCACTCTCGCACGCATGGATGCGCCTGCATGACGGAACAAGAATGGTCGAGGTGCCGGGACTTGAACCCGGGGCCTCTTGGTCCCGAACCAAGCGCGCTACCAAACTGCGCTACACCTCGACCTCGCGCCCATATGAGGCACACCCATAGTATAGAGCATGGG
>DAOTAC010000202.1:0-4707 GCA_035382325.1 Bacillota bacterium
GCGCCTCACCAACTCGTCTCTTAAGCAGAACGAGTTCAACCCCGCGCTGCATGCAGCCACCATATCGCGTGTAGTCGAAAGGTTCGCACCGGACGCGGTCTTCTTCATGATGGACCTGTCGCTTGAGGCCGGAGCGCTGGGCCTTCCGGTCAGGTATCCCCTGTTCGAGTCGCCCACGGTAGAGGAGCATCCTGTGAAACAAGTGAGCGACCTCGATAAGCTCCGCGTGGTGGACCCTTTGGAAGACGCCCGCATCTGCGCGTACATAAGGGTCATGGAGCTGATGAGTCGGTTCATATCGATTCCCCGTGCAGCTTACGTCACAGGCCCCTTCACGCTCGCAGGACTGCTCATGGGCGCAAGCGATATCGCCATGGCCACCATAACCGATCCGAGCCTGGTGCACCAGGTGGTCCAGTTCTGCAAAGACATCTGTACCCGGTATGCCCGCGCCCTCACCGAAGCCGGGGCCGACATCATCGTGATCCTCGAGCCCACCGCCACCTTCCTTTCGCCTCAGGCCTTCGCCGAATTCTGCGGAGCGTACGTCCGAGAGGTGATCGCGAGCCCGGGGGTGGCCGGCAATGCGGTGCTGCACATCTGCGGCGATACGTCACACATCCTGCGCGAAATGTGCGCCACCGGCGCCTGCGCTCTGAGCCTGGATTCGCCGGTGGATTTCCCGACCGCGGCAAGCCGTGTCGACCCTGAAGTGATACTTATCGGCAACATCGACCCTGTAGGCGTCATGGTGCAGCAATCGCCGCACGATGTCGCCTGCGCCACACGGGAACTGCTCGACTCAATGACGCGGTATGACAACTTCGTACTTAGCACCGGGTGTGACCTACCGTACGAGACGCCCCACGCAAATATCGATGCTTTCATGAATGAGGGAAGACGGTGACCGAGCACTTTAGACTGACAATGCCCGCGCGCGGCATAGACGCGAACACACCCTCAGTACGTGTTTGTGCGGGCGAGACCTTGCTGGACGCCATAAGGCGCGCCGGCGGAAGCCTCTATGCACCTTGTGCCGGGCGAGGCATATGCGGCAAGTGCCGCATCATCGCAAGAGGCGGCCTCGCAGCTCCGACAGACGCCGAGCGTGATCACCTCACCCCCGCGCAGCTTGCAGCGGGCGTAAGGCTGGCTTGCCAGGCCCGTATTATCGGCGATGTCGAAATACACGCCGTCGGCGCCGAGCCCAGTGACGCCTGGCCCGATATCGCCGGTTCAGCCAGCATACTCCTGCAAACGCAAGGCTCGGGCCCGGCCCGCTTCAGTCGGTCAGAGCACGAACCACAGCCCCAGTCAGAGCCCGAGTCCTGCCCTCAGCCGCAGCCCCAGCGCCAGCCCGAGTCCCTGCCTTCGTCTCAGCTCGAAGCCCACCCAGCGGGACTTGGAGTAGCTCTGGATATCGGCACCACCACACTTGTGGCGTATCTGGTAGATCGCAATACGGGACTGATAAGAGACGCGGCAGGCGCACTCAACCCGCAGGCAGTTCACGGCGCAGATTTGATTTCGCGCATTGCCTTTTCCGAAACCCCGGGCGGACCTGAGACACTTAGGCGTGAGGTGACACAGGCCGCCGATGAACTTGTGCGTACACTCCTGCAGCGCTCCGACGTATCGGGCGATGATGTGAGATGTGTGAGCGCCGTGGGAAATACCTGCATGCACCATCTGTTCCTGGGCATCCCCGCCAGCGGGCTTGGCCGGATACCCTATGCTGCTGCGGTTCTGGACACAGGCATAATGTCGGCCGCGAGCGCCGGCCTGGCATCAGTCAACCCTGAAGCGATTCTCTTCTTCCTGCCCAACATAGCCGGGTTCGTAGGCTCCGACGCGTTGGCAGTTGCGCTCGTAGCCGGTATGGATGAGTGCTCCCGCCCCACCCTGGCGATAGACATCGGCACCAACGGCGAGATACTGCTCGCCGCAAATGGCAGAATCCTCGCATGCTCCGCAGCTGCAGGGCCCGCATTTGAGGGCGTCAACATATCAAGCGGGATGATAGCCTGTCAGGGCGCTATCGATTGGGTCGGTTTCGCCGGGCTCCCGCCCCACACCGACATCGAAATCCACGTGATAGGCAACGTCGAGCCGCGCGGGATATGCGGATCCGGGTTGATCAGCCTGGTGGCCGCGTTGCGACAGGCGGGGCTCGTATCCGAGGCCGGCGCATTCGAGCCCGAAGCCATTGATCCGGAAAGTCCGCTCGCCCGCCGCATTGCTACTGGCCCTGGCCCAGGCGGCATCGAGTTCATCCTCTCGGACCCGGGTGATGCTGTGCCGCGCGACGATGCCGTCCCCGCGCGCGTCACCCTCACCCAGCGCGACATACGCGAACTGCAGCTCGCAAAGGCGGCCATCAGAGCCGGAGCAGAGGTGCTTCTCGATGAGGCTGGCATCAGCGCCAGCGACATCGAACAGATCGTGCTGGCCGGCGCCTTCGGCACGTACCTCGACAAGCATGCCGCGCACGCTATAGGCCTCCTTCCTGGAGCGCCGCAGGCCCGCATCACCGCGCTCGGAAACGCCGCAGGGGAGGGTGCGGCCCTTGCTGTCGCGAATTGCGACGCATACCGCGAAGCCCGTCGCCTCGCTGGTATCATTGAGCACATTGAGCTGGGAGCCAACCCCAGGTTCATGCAGGTCTTCGCAGACTCCATGCTTCTTGCGTGAATACTACGAACGCTTACGGAGAACGCGGAGATGAAGAGAGAGATGCGAAAGGAAACGCGCAAGGTAATCGAGCAACCGCGAGCAATAGACCTGCCTGCTGAGTCGGTCCCGTCCGTCCAAATACTGGAGGCCCTCGGCGTGAACACAGCGCCTGCGGACGTGATCCGCTCAACCCTCGAATCCGTTAACGCCGCTAACGTCATGATAGCCCGCGTATCGCCCGGATGCCAGGCCGTCCCGATTGAAGCCCAGAAGGTACTTTTCTCGCTGCTGGACGCACAGTCCATCGGCGTGACCCTGACAGACTCACTGTTGATGATCCCTATGAAGTCCATCTCCCTCATTCTTCCGCTGGCCGAGGCGCTTCCTGAGAGGCTGAGAGTGTTCAGCATGTGCCACACATGCCGCCGCAGCGAGACGTGCATGCGGATTATCCTGTGATAGCCGGCGACTGGATCGAGCACCACGACTCCAACGCCGATCATTGCGGCCCATGCGTCCTGGCTGGGGTCTCACAGCCGAGTGTTTCGCGTGGGCGATCGGGGCTAGAGTCGGGGTTAGCTTGAGAGCAGCGGGAGGGTGATCGGAAGCCAGAAGCTGAGCTCTTCCCGTGTTGCCAGGAGGTAATTACAGGTTTTTGGATGGAGAAGGCCTATCCGCGGAAATTTTCCGCCGTATCGCGGCGAAAAATCTCCCTTCAAACCGATTCTCGCGGGGGAGAGTCAGTTCAGCTGGTATGATGGTTATTTATGTATGGAACTCTCCGGGATATCTTGGGTTATATGGCATATGATACCTAATATTACCTGAGCGTGCGTGTTGGCCCTATTCCGCTCTGGCAGTTTCATGATGTCAGATGGGCTTCTATGGGAATTCGTGGCCGCTCGCGGAGATTTTTCGCACGCAAGCTGCAGAAAATCTCCGGAAATCGCTCCGATGTATACAAAAACCTGTAATTGCCAGCGGCCCCGCGCGCCGTCGCCATGATGCGGGCCATCTGCAACCCCGCGATCTCAGCACCACGCCACCACGCCCGTACCGCACATCGCACGCCATCTGGGTCGAGACAGTCGCTGCGTGTCGGCTCCTGTACCCCACAAGACAGCTTCCCCGGTCCTCTTATGGGTTTACCCGGGTCACCGGAAATCTACTTGACTCTTGCGAGCACATCTGTCCCGTAGGACATAGGTTCGGGCCGCCGACGCCACATGCCAGAGGCCAAATCTGGGGCCGAGCCTCACTCAAGGCAGAACAGGCACGCCGCGTTGGACCACGTCATGGCCTCATACTCCAGCGTGCCGGCATGTTTCCTGAGATACTCCCGTGCCCGGTCACGCCGGTAGTGCCCTGTGCCTCCCAGCGGCGCATCAGTGCCCCATAGAACCTTGTCGGCCCCAACCCTCCGCACAGCCTCCAAAACCCGCTCAGGCCGCACCCAGCTGGTGTCGAGGTATACGTTGGAGTGGCTTTCGGCGACCGCTATGGCGTCTTGGGCACGGCCGAACATATTCATATGAGCCAGTATGATGGGCACCTCAGGGTAGTCGGCAGCGACCTGCCCAAACAGTGCCGGCGCGGAGAACTGGTCAGCAGCGCAGTGATACAGCGCCGGAATATGAGCTTCTCGGCACACATCCAGCAGCGGACGGACTGCAGCGCAATCAGCGCGATACTTTCCGGCCGTCGGGTGTAGTTTCACGCCGCGAAAGCCAATACCTAAGTACTCAAGCACCTTATCCGGCCGGCTGATTTCGGGCGTCACCCACATAAGTGGGATCAGCCGCGGATAGCGGCGGGCCCAAGCTGCCATTTCGTCGTTGGCGCCTCCGGGGTCGTCTATCGCCGATATGTTGGATACAACCGCCAGATCAACCCCTGCCGCGTCCATCTCAGACAGCAGTGCCTGAGGGGAGTACGACGCCCGATGCCCCGACATGTGATCATCGAACTGCCCAACATGGGCGTGGCAATCACAGATCCTCAATGTAGTCGCCTCCGCATTCTATGAACTGCCGC
>DAOTAC010000203.1:0-4702 GCA_035382325.1 Bacillota bacterium
AGACTCCACTGGCGAGAGGTACTTAAGATACGCTATCACCGAGTCGGGGATTTCGCCGCGCGTCGGCTTCGGGCATTCCAGCGGTGTGCATGCGCCTTCAACAGACGAGCATGAGGAGGACGCGCATATCACGGAAGAGAGCGGCGTCAGGGTGGAGATGATGCGCAAGAGGATGCGCAAGATGGAGACTGCGCTGGCCAACGACTTGCGCGGGCCCACGATATACGGCGATACCAACACGAATGGAGACGTGGACGTAACCCTCCTCGTCTGGGGGTCGACACTGCCGGCGGCATGCGAGGCGGTCGCGCTCCTGGCCGCAGACGGTATCCGTGCCAACGTGATGCACTACACCGACGTGTGGCCCGTATCGGACGCGGCGGCACCCTTGACATTGCGTGCGATGCCGACTGGCGAGGCAACCGCCGGGTCGGGCGGCGCCTGCGGTCCGGGCGGCGCCGCGGGTCCGCACGGCGGCGGTGGTACAGACGGCACTGGCTTGCTTGTGGCTGTGGAGCAGAACTATAGTGGCCAGATGTCCCTGATTCACAGGATGATCACGGGGCGCGCTCCGGACCTAGCTGTGCTCAAGTACGACGGACGCCAGATCTCACCCCGCGAGATTGCAGACGGAGTGCGCGAAGGTTTGCGGAGAGGCCGAAGGAAGGGCGTATCTGATGCCTGATACCCTGTTCGACTCCAAACAGAAACCTGTATGGTGCCCAGGCTGCGGGGACTATGGAATCATGGCAGCCTTGAAGCAGGCCTTTGTATCATTGGGCCTCACGCCTCATCAGATTGTGATCGTATCCGGAATCGGTTGCGGCAGCAAGCTGCCGGACTACGTGCACGCCTATGGCTACATGAGCATCCATGGTCGTCCTCTTGCGGTAGCTACCGGTGTGAAACTGGCCAACCCCGAACTCACCGTCATTGTGGTCGACGGTGACGGAGACGCCTACGGAATCGGCGGCAACCACCTGATTCACACGGCCAGGCGGAACATGGACATCACGCACATCGTACAGAACAACCAGGTGTACGCGCTCACGAAAGGCCAGTTCTCCCCCACAACCGATAGAGGCAGGCGCACGTCGACATCACCGTTCGGGGTTATCGAAGCGCCCATCATGCCTCTTGCGCTGGCGCTGGCTGCGGGCGCCACTTTCGTGGCGAGGGGAGCAGCATTTGATCCAAGGTACACAGCAGGGCTTATGGCCGAGGCCATAAGCCATCCCGGCTATGCGCTGCTCGATGTTCTGCAACCCTGCGTCAGCTTCAACAAAGTCAATACATACGAGTGGTACAGGCAGAAGGTATATAAGGTAGAGGAGCGCGCTCAGGGCGTTGCTCGGGGCGGCGACAGGCGCGCGGACGGCCACGACTCCAGCGACTTCCATGCCGCGATGAAGCTTGCACGCGAATGGGGCGATAGGATTCCGCTGGGGGTGATCTACCGACGCACTGAGGAATCGTATCATTCGTCACTGCTGGGATTGGCTCGCGGTCCTCTTCCGGCTAGGGCACTTGACGACATGGGTGCCGACGGGTTCGAACGCCTCCTGGATGAACATGTGTGAGAGTCTCAGGTGAATGCAAGAGGGCGGAGGTGCATGCGAGCGTGGACATGAAGTCATTCTGCGCTCAGGTCATGGCGAGAGCGAGATTCGGAGATGAGGAAGAGGCCGAACGAACCGCCGTTGAGAGTGTGGCGGTGCTCGCGAGATCCCTGCCTCGTGCGCTGGCCGCGGAAGTGGCAGCAAGGCTTCCGGCTGAGCTCGGGGAGGTAATGAGGTCTGCTGCGGGCGGCGGGGACAGCAGTGATTTGCCCGGCAACGGCAGTGATTCGCCTGGCGACGACACTGGTCCCGATGTAGGCATGCCCGAAGACTGGCCCGCCATCACTCCGGATGAGCCGTTCGATTGGGGAGTATGGGGCGGGCTACCTGATGGTGAAGGCGTACACCACGCGGATCCGACACAAGAGCCGGCTGAGGAGGCGTTTGGAGATCCGATGGTGGACGCACAGGACTTCATTGGGCCAGCTATCAACATGATGGAGACCGAATCCGGCCATGATTCGGCTCTTGGAGGGCGGGACTTGGTTTCGGTCCCGATGGGAGACGACGCCATCGCGCGCGTGGCTGCAGTGCTCAGTACAGTATGCCAGTGCGTCGGCCCCGACATGGCGGCTCGTATACGCGAAGCCCTTCCCGAGGAAGTGGCTGAATGGCTGGGATGAGTGACTGATGAGTGACTTGGGAGTCTGGGATGCCCTAGAAGCCCAAGGAACCGATATGCCCTATGGTTCACCATCGCGCCTCGCCGGAAATGTCGCCAAGCTGGCCTAATGAGGATGGCACGACGCGAAAACGGCTGGAGCTGGCATATCGTCAATTATCAGCAGCAGTTTTGGAGATACCGGCAATTTTTGAGTACATCGATTTCAGAGGGCCGCCGGACCGCCTCCGAATCGCGAAAATCGGGGGGTATCCGGCCGGTCCGGGCATGGAACCGGGCAAGGGAAGCGACATAATATCCCATAACCTATCTTTTCCTGGCAACAGCGCGTGAGTGATGGCATGGCCTGGCGCCGAGATCCCAGATAATAGGCTCGCATCGACCCCGAGAGCGCCCTTCTCAGCGCTAGTCCACCGACCAACCGCCTCCCATGCAAATCGATGTACTCAAAAACTGCGCCTATCGGCGAAACTATCAGCAAAAACTGACGGCATGCCTGCCTAAATACCCCCGGGGGTATATCACTGAGCTACAGCGATCGCCTTTTCGCCTTCGGAGCTGTTCCCGCGTGCCTATCCTCGGGTCCCCTTGTGCCCCAGCCGCTTTCGATGTGGTCCCAGTGAGGTGGTCGCGGTGAGATGGTCCCGGCGAGGCCGCATGCCAGAAGCCAAATCCGCGGTCGGGCGGGTTGACACCGTTGCGCCAATATCCTAGTATGGAATTAGCGACTATATCGTTATAGAAACTCCTGCATTTCCCCTAACATCCTCAATTAGCATTGCAGCATTCGTAACAGCACCTGATCATTGCAGTTGATTACCTAACCTAGACGCTTTTGTGCGCCAGCACTACCGCCATGATGCCAAAGGGCCATGAGCAAACGGTGAGGGTGGGCGTGTTAGGTTGAGCGATGACATGCATGACCCATTGAGAGACCCCGGGCCCGTCATCGCCGGTGACACGGGCTGTGAATCGTCGGGCGACGGTGTGCCGGCAGGCTCGGTTCAGCGGCCGACGATAAGGGACATTGCCAGAGCGGCAGGTGTGTCGGTCAGCACGGTTTCGCACGTGCTAAACGAATACGGCGACATCAGTGCGGAAACCGAGCACCGTGTCCGTCAGGTAATGGAGCAACTCAACTACTATCCAAGTGCGCTTGCCAGGCGACTTGTCGCAAAGCGCAGCTATGTGCTGCAACTGCTGCTCTTTGCAGTCGAAGGACTGCACCACCCTTTTTTCTATGAAGTCACGTGCGGCATAACTGCCGAAGTAGAGAAGGCCGGGTATGAGCTGGTTTTGAGTGTGAAAGACACTCGAGATCGACGGTGGCGCGAAACGCTCAAGCGGTGCTATGAGGCGAAGGTAGAGGGGATCATGCTCATGGGAACGTTACCCTCTGCCAAGGTTCTTGCTGAGGTTCGAGCGAGCGGCATTCCGGCTGTGATGATCGACATTCCCTTCGAAGGACCCAGGGTGACGTACGTGACGTCCGATAACATCGCCGGCGCCCGTCGCGCGGCTGAACATCTCATCTCTCTGGGCCATCGCAACATTGTCTATGTGGACGGGTACGACCTGCCTGATGAACATACCCCTCTGCCCACCATATCGGTAGCTAGGCGTATCGGATACGAGGAAGCGCTGCGTGCACACGGTATCGAGTTCGATCCGAGCCTGGTGTGCATCGGCAACTACACTCAAGAAGGAGCAAGATCCGCCGTCCGGGCGAAGCTGGAATCGCGCCCGGATGTTACTGCTGTATTCGCGATCAGCGACGTTATGGCGTTTGGCGCGATGAAGGCCGTCCGCGATTTGGGGCGCAGAGTACCCAGCGATGTCGCCGTTATGGGCTTCGACGATATCGAAGCCGCGTCTTACGTGCGTCCGGCACTGACTACTATTAAGCAGCAAGGCGAGCTGATGGGTAGAAGCGCTGTGTGTGAGCTGCTGCGCATAATTACGAATCCCAAGAGATCTCCGAAGGCGACTGTCCTTCCTGCGGAACTTGTTGTTCGCGAGTCATGCGGCGCTAGCCGGCTGTCGCCGCGATTCGCGTGAGTCTCCGCTAGTTGGCATGAAACCGCGTGAGATTGCACGAAACCGAATGACTGCGTTCGGAGGTGATGCTCTGGCAGACAGGGTGTTCCGGATGTCTGCGAATGCTTGAGTACGTGGGTCAAAGTCCAGTGCAGTCTAGTTTGGCCGCATGGGCGGCCGATCATCGGGTTGATTATGAAAGGAGGCTACTCTAGTGAAGAGGGCAATTGTTTCATCATTAGTGGCTTTCCTCATGCTTGCGCTGATCGTACCTACCGGTTTTGCTGCAGCGAAGAAGATCAACTTCACAATTTGGACCAAGGAGAGCGAGGCCGAAGGGGTTTTGCAGGAGATTGTGAGACTCACGGAGGAATTCGCAAAATCCCGCCCCGGGCTGTCTTTCGAGATCGTTAACTACGGCGTC
>DAOTAC010000204.1:0-4690 GCA_035382325.1 Bacillota bacterium
GCGAGGCCGAGCGCCTTCTGGTGCAACTCATCATGTTGGGCATACCGACTATCACCTTTGTTCGCGCTCGAGTCGTGGCTGAGCTGATCTACAAGTATGCGGTGGAAAGCCTGCGAAGGCAGGCGCCGTCGCTGGCGGGCAAGATCAAGCCTTATCGCGGCGGGTATCTGCCCAGCGAACGGCGGGAGATCGAGCGGCAGCTTTTTGCAGGTGAACTGCTTGGGGTGGTAAGTACCAACGCTCTGGAGCTGGGAATCGACATCGGCTCACTGGATGCGAGCTTGATCGTTGGCTATCCGGGCACTATTGCCTCAACCTGGCAGCAGGCGGGAAGGGCAGGGCGCAAGGGTGAAGAATCGCTCGCAGTGTTCATTGCACACGATCTTCCTATCGACCAGTATCTGATGAAGCGCCCGGATTACTTTTTCGACCGGTCGCCTGAGAACGCCATCATCAATGCGGCGAATCCCTATATCCTCGCAGGCCATCTGCGCGCCGCCACAGTGGAATTGCCGGTAACCGCGGCCGAGCTCGAGTCGTTCGGGGAGTATGCACCTGCGCTCATCGCCATCTTGGAGGAACGGGGCGATGTGATCCGCACCAGGCGGGGCTGGCGATGGGCAGGGCGGGGGTTTCCCGCCAGCGATGTGAAGCTTCGGAACATGGCGGAGAACACATATGCGATTGTCGACACATCATCGGACGATGGAAATCGGGTCATAGGCACCATAGACGAACTCTCGGCGTTCGAACAGGTACACCCGGAAGCTGTGTACATGCATGAGGGCGAGACTTTTCTAGTGTCAGACCTCAACCTCACTGAGAAAGTAGCCTACATACACAGGGCGGATGTGGACTACTTCACTCAGTCTGTGACAGAGACGAAAGTGCAGATAGACACGGAAGAGCAGGCTAAGGCATGGCGTCGGAGTCAAGTTAACTTCGGCGATGTTACTGTTACGAGCCTCACCTACATGTTTCGCAAAATCAAGTTCTATGAGCGTGACAGCATAGGCTTCGGAAAGGTGAGCCTGCCCCAGCACGAACTGGCTACGGCTGCTGCCTGGCTGGAGCTGCCGGAGAGCGCCGCACGGCTCGTGGCAGGGTTCGGACGCATCGCCACAGAGGGGCTCATAGGCATCGGTAACGCGGCATCCGCGGTGATTCCCCTGTTTGCCATGTGCGACCCCATGGACATCGGCACTGCGGTGGACTCAGCTAACACCGGCGTTCCAACGCTGTTTATATACGACCGGCATCCCGGGGGCGTGGGATTCGCCCAGAAGTCGTACAACATGATCGAGGAGGTCATGGAGGCCTGCCTCAACCTCATTGAGAACTGTACGTGCGAGGATGGCTGCCCGTCCTGCGTGGGCTCGCCCATTCCGCCGTACGCTCAGCACGACCCGGACGCGACTCCGCGCGGCCGCATTCCCGACAAGGAGACCGCCCTAGTCATCCTGCACGATCTGTTGGAGAGAGAACCGTACGTGCCGGTTCGACCGCCGGTGTGGGCCAAGTGGGCCGAAAGCTCCGGGCTGGAGGCGGGGGTCGATGCGGGGGCCGGCGCCGGCATGGACGCTGCCGCGTCCGATGGAACTGCCGCTGGTGCCGCTTCTGCTGCCGCCGCTGCAGCGGCTCATGACGATCGTGCAGTTCAGGTGGTGGTCAAGCCGCTGCCTGAGGGCGTGGAGCGACGTATCAGGAAGATAATGGATCGTGCGACTTCCCAACATAAGGCTAGGTGAATTTGCCTGTAGGCCCTGTATAGTGTAGAATGTCTGTGAAATGTGATCGTTGACAGTGGCGCGCGCTCAGAGTATACTCATGCAGTAACAGCGTAACAAGATTCGAAAGGAGCTGTGTGTAGTGAGAAGACTATCCTCCGTGTTCCTTTTGTGCATGGCACTTACTCTTGTTATCGGGACGACTGCTGCCGTTGGGGCGAAACCTATTCTGAAGGTTGGCACGAGCGCCGATTTTCCGCCTTTTGAGTTCCAGGATGAGAAGACCGGGGCTTACCTCGGGTTCGACATCGACCTGATCCGCGCAGTGGGCGCGGCTGCGGGGATGGACGTTCAGATCGTGAACACTGCCTGGGATGGCCTGATTCCGGGTCTGCTCACCGGCAACTACGATTGCATTATGTCGGCGATGACCATTACCGACGAACGCCTTAAGGCTGTGGCTTTTTCGGATCCGTATTTCTCGGCCGGGCAGGTCATAGTGACTCGCGCTAAGGACCTCTCGATTCAGACTGTGGAGAATCTTGAGGGCAAGAAGATTTCGGTGCAGATCGGCACCACCGGCGACCTTGCAGCATCGGATATCAAGGGCGCGACGGTTAAGCGCTTCAACATGGCGCCAGACGCGATTCAGGAAGTCAGAAACGGCGGCGTCGCGGCCTGCATAATCGATTTGGCAGTCGCGGCGGAGATTGCTCAGGAGTACAAGGATATCAAGTTCGGCGAGCCTTTCACAATGGAGTACTACGGTATTGCCATTCGCAAGAACAACGCCGATCTTATCAAGAAGATCAACCGCGCACTGGCGTCTATCAAGGCTTCCGGGGAGTATGACAAGATATACGCGGACTGGTTCGGGCAGAACTGACGCGGACCATTGAGGTATCGATGAGGTACCGAGGTTGATCCACCATGAGCTGGCCACGGCGGGATAGGAACTGCCGGTGGCCAGTCTTCATGAGATGCGACACGATGGAGGAATCGATGTGGCGCTCGACTTTTCGATAATCCCGGGCATCATACCCGCACTACTTATGGGCACGCGTATGACCATTGAACTTGCGGTCATCGCGGTAGCGATCGGTCTTGTCATCGGATCGTTCGCCGGAATTGCCCGGGTGGGCGGCAATCGCCTGGCGCGCATCGTCACCAGCATCTACGTTGACTTCATCAGGGGCACTCCGCTCCTGGTGCAGTTGTTCCTTGTATACTTCGGCCTGCCCACTCTGATACGTCGCCCCGTGCCTCCCTTCATCGCCGCAATCACCGCTATGGGCGTAAACAGCGGAGCATATATCGCTGAGATCGTCCGGGCGGGCATACAGTCGGTGGACCGGGGGCAGATGGAGGCGGCGCGATCGCTGGGGCTGACCTACTCCCAGTCTATGCGGTACATCATCTTCCCACAGGCCTTGAGGCGGATCATACCCCCGCTGGGAAACGAGTTCATCGCGATGCTAAAGGACTCATCCTTAGTCTCGGTTATTGCCCTGGAGGAGTTGCTCCGCAAAGGGCAAGTGGTGATCACCCGCACGTTCAGGCCTTTTGAGGTGTACATGGTAGTAGCGCTGATCTATCTCGCGATGACTCTGGCAATATCCAGGCTTGTGGCCTGGTCTGAGAGGAGGTTGAGGGTGGTTGATTAGGACTGTCGGGCTTCAGAAGTCTTTCGGCAACAATCATGTGCTGCGCGGGATCGATGTGGCCATCAAGCCGCATGAGGTGGTCGTGGTGATAGGGCCGTCCGGCTCCGGGAAAAGCACATTCCTGCGCTGCCTCAACCTCTTGGAGAGGCCCACCGCCGGCCAGGTGTTCTTTCGCGGTCATTGCATAACTGATCCGCACGTCAACGTAAACGAAGTCCGGCGCGAAATGGGCATGGTGTTTCAGAGGTTCAACCTGTTTCCTCACATGAGTGTGATAGACAATATCACGCTAGGGCCGATGAAAGTGCGCGGTGTGTCGCCGGAAGAGGCGAAGCAGACTGCCAGAGATCTGCTGAAGAAAGTGGGAATCTCGGAAAAGGAGAAAGATTACCCGTCGGAGCTATCGGGCGGTCAGCAACAGCGTGTTGCCATAGCCCGTGCGCTTGCAATGAAACCCATGGCCATGTTGTTTGATGAAGCCACATCCGCGCTGGACCCGGAGATGATCGGCGAGGTGCTGGACGTCATCCGAAAGCTTGCGGAAGAGGGCATGACCATGGTGGTTGTCACCCATGAGATGGGTTTTGCGCGCGAAGTGGGTGATAGGGTCCTTTTCATGGATGAAGGTGTGATCGTGGAGGAAGGCACGCCCGAGCAGGTGCTGGGCAAGCCTCAAAACCCCAGAACACAGGCATTTTTAAGCAAGGTGTTGTAGCGCGGCGAATACGCGAATAGTGGGCGAGCCCTCCGTCGTAGGAATACGAACGGAGGGATGTCTTTATGGCCCCAAAAGCGGCGAGACGGAAGGCGAGGATTCGACAACCGCAGCGACAACCGCAGCAGCGCCCGCTGCAGAGGCTTCAACGGCAGCCTGCAAACGGATGTGGGAGGCAAGCAGGGCAGCAGTCGGGGCGGGCTGGCCGAGCGGGCGAAACGGTCGACAAGCGTGTGCGCGCTGATGGCGGCACGTGCAGCGCGGGCATGATGCGTGCGGTGGTCTGGCCGCCGGGCTGCCCCTGGCCGGGAGTGTGGCTGTGGCCTGGGCCTTTCGGTGCCGGGAGTCCCATGGGCTCTGAGGGTCCCATGGGCCCTAGGGGTGCCGCAGGAACCGACGGGGTGGGCGCCCCGGAATGGTCTCCGGCGGAGTTTCGGAGGGCGCTCTGGATTGCGATTGCCATTGTTGCGGCGGGGCTTATCCTCGGAACCCTCATTGCAGCCTGGGCAGGCGGGGCGATTCCAGGCCCGGTCAGGCTGTTTGACCTCGTGAGGCGATTTGTGCCCCCCCTTGGAGGGCCTCGG
>DAOTAC010000205.1:0-4689 GCA_035382325.1 Bacillota bacterium
GGATTGGCCGGGCTGCACAAAAGGACCAGCCTGGCCCCATCGTCCAGCTTGGCCTCGAGATCATCCCAATCGATAGCGTACCTCCCATCGGGCCCCATTCGCAGCTCATTGTTGAGCAATCTCCGACCATTGCTCTCTACGACCCGGAAGAACGGAGGGTACACAGGAGATTGCACGACCACGCCATCGCCTGGCTGAGTGTATGCCAGCACTGATATGGCAAGACCGGGCACTACCCCCGGAGTAATCACGATCCACTCTGGGTCAATCTCCCATCCATGCCGGCGCGATATCCAGCCGACTGCAGCCTCACGCAACGACTGGGACGGGAAGGTGTACCCATAGGTAGGATGCTGGACTCGCTCAGCCAGTGCCTCCACGACCTCAGGGGGCGACGCGAAATCCATGTCGGCCACCCACAGAGATACGACATCCTCGCGCCCAAAGACCTCCATGAGGTTATCCCATTTCTCGCAGTTCGTGTTCCTTCTGTCAAGCACCTTGTCGAACTCATATAGCATCGGCCGGAACCTCCCCCAAAGCCTTGCGTAGGCAACACGCTACTAATGGATTGTAGAGCAGTATTCGCCTCCGCGTCCCATTGTCCTGTATGTGCTGCACGGCACAACACCCCTGATACCAAGCGGGTATAACATGTAGCGAGGTGATCGGACTTGCTGGAATTATGGCTCGCGAAATTAGAGGAGAGCAGTTTTGGCGTGAGTGGTTTCCGCAAGCATGTACACAAGCTATCGGGGACCACTGCAACACAGGCAGGACACCACCATAAGGTCAGCGTGATCACCGGCCCTCCGTGGCCAGGAGCCGGAGGACACATCCACAGGATCATCGGCGCCACTGAAACGGGCAAGAGCCCCCATGTACATCAGATGAAAGGATGGACCGGACCGTCCATGACCACAGGCGCCGAACACACGCACTCCGTGGATATTAGCACCAAGGAAACCCAGGCGCATGCCCATACAGTAACCGGCACTACCGCCGCTTTCGCACCGAGCAGATCGGCAGCTCTGGCAGCCCGCACCACTGACGGTGTATTCGGTAAGTGACGCCGAACGCGACCCGAACGAATTGGCTGACGGTGGGTTCGCTCCCTCAGACGAATCCACCGTCGGCGCTTCCGCCGATTTTGGCGGTCTAGGCGGTCCCGCGGTCTAGACCGTTCCGGCGACTACTGGGCCTGGGCCCACAACCGCCTCCAGCGCGAACTCCGCAGTCACCAGCCCGGTCTGCCTGAAATGCTCTGCCGTGTGGGGATGACAGGTGAAGACGAGTACCTGGCAGGTGTCCGACAGCTCCGCCAGCACGCGCGCTGCGGCCGCCTGGCGTACCGGATCAAAGTTGACGAGCACATCGTCCACCATAACAGGCATAGGCTCGGCATGCGCGCAGTATTCACGCACTAACCCGCATCTGACAGCCAGATAGAGTTGCTGCTCAGTGCCGCAGCTCAGCCTGGTGTGTGGGCGAGCCTGGCCATCCGACCCCACAACATCCAACGACTCCAGGCCATCCACGCGGGCTATGATGCGGGGCCAGCGACCGCCGGTCATCCTGCTCAAAGCAGCCGAGGCATCCTGTAGCACCTGGGGTTGGCGTTCACGCTCGTACTTTTCACACGCGCTGTTCACGAGATCAAGGCATACACAATGGGCCGCCCATTCCCTGAGCAAGGCGTCCAGCTCGCCCTGCACAGCCCCTCGTTCAGCACCCGCGCGCGCAAGCTCATCGCGGTTTTCTAGTATCGCCCTGGACCGCCCGAGCGACCCGAGGCCCCGATCCAGCTCGCCGGCTTTGACCTCCAACGTTTCGGCGCGTTTGGCCGCTTCCTCCAGCGCGGCCTGGATCTCTGCTGCAGTGTGAGACGCGTGATCAGCCCGCGCCCGGGTGCGGTCAGAGGCAGGAAAGACCGAAGCAAACTGAGCCTCAAGATCCTCCACCTGCGCAGCCAGGCGCTTACGTCTATCGACTAATTCCTGCGCCTCGGCGCTCAGTGCGACGAGCCGGTCCACTTCCGCCCGATAGGTGTCGTGGCGCGCATACTTCCTGATCCCACCCGGTTCAGCCCAGTCCTCCAGTTCGGCGCCCCCGCTTCGTTCGATCCCGCCCTCCAGCTCAGCGCCTACGCTTCGTTGGGCCCCACCTACGGACGCCATCCCGAGCTCTTCCAGGACCAGGTTCACGGCCTCCTCGTATTCTCGCGTACGTGTTCGCGCCGCTTCCACACGTCGCTCCGCCTGACCGAGTCGCTCGCGGGCATCCTTGGCCCTGCGTATCAACTCGATCGCCTGCAGCGCGCCATCATGACTGAACTCGGAATCAATACCTCTGGCCGACAGCCACCGGCGCCACGCATCGCAATCTGCCTCCAAAGCCGCGCGGGCACTGCCCAGCGCCTCATGGGCACTATGTAGGTCCTTCTCAGCCCGTCTGCACTCCATCTGCGCTTCTTCCAGATCCCGCACTATCCGGGCGAATCCCTCCCAGTCGGTCAGGTCCCGCCTGGCCCGTTCCATCAGCGCAGCCAGCGCAGCCTCATCCGCGCTGCCCAGACCTGACTTCACAGCTTCCAGCTCATCTGCCTTCCCCAGGCCCGCATTCGTGGCCTCCAGCTCCTCCACCCTGCCCAGGGCAGTCTTCGCGGCCTCCAGCTCCTCGCTGGCCCGCCGATGAGCCGCAGCCAGCTGTTCCTCATGTTCCCGCGCCTGCCTTGCACGCTCCTGCGATGCCTTGGCTACCGTATCGGCGGCCCTCGCCCGGCGCAGGGCGTTCCGGGCAATAACGATTCCTGCGACAGCCCCAACCGCGATCAACAGCGATGCAGCCCAGGCAGGCCTGTGTAGAGACGCGAGTATCGACCCGACGCCTATCAGGACTGGCGCCAACCAGACTTGCGCGAAGCCTCGCGCCTGGGCTGCAGCCTCAACGCGCTCGGCAGCTTCGCGGGCAAGATCGCCGGACCGTTCCCTGGCGGCCTCAACCTTGGCGCCAGCTGCAGCTACTGACATGAGCAGGGCCTGGCACCTGCCTATACGCTCTATCCTGGCCTCAATCGCAGCCCGATCAGGGTAATCCGGCTTGCGGCTTCTGTGTAGCTCCTGCTTGAGCCGGTCATGCTGGCGCGTGGCCGCCTCCACTGCCTCTTCCCGGGCCCGCATAACCTCCTGCGCGCGCTCCACCGCACCGGCCAGCGCGTCCCGCCTCTTTCGCATTTGGCGCACGGTTTCGTCCACACCGGGAGATGTGTCGAACGCAGCTACGGCGCTTTCGTTCCAGCCAACGCCCAGCTCTCCCAGGAGTCGCCGATGATCGGCGCGTATCGCATCCGCCTCTGCCCAAAGCGCGGGAATCGACGCGGCCACACTCAAGTAGGTGTCCAGTCTGAGCTGCAATTCTCGAATCGCGCCTGCCTGCGCGAGCAGCCCGCTGGAGCTTGAGTCCTCCGGGTCGAGCCTGCCCTGGGCTGCCGCCGCCTGGCACAGCCGCTCCCATGTCGATCTGGTCGAATCCAGGCTGGCATACCATTGCTGAGCCTCCCTCGCCTCGCGCAAAGATGCCTGTACCTGAGCGTAAGACTCCTGGCACTGCTCAATGTCGCGAATCAAGCGCGCATGCTCCAAAGGGTCGCGGTTCAGATCAGCAATCTGCCTGTCCAGCTCGGCAGCTTCTGAGAGGGCCGCATTTATCGACGGCGCGCGGCCTCTCGGCTTGTAGAGCGAGTCGCACTTCGACTCCAGCCTCCTGCGGGCCTCCGGCAACGATCTTGTGCCCAGCCCGGCGCCGGCACTGTAGATCCGGGAACGCACTTCGTCGGACCCAAGCGACGAAAGCAATGCCAGCTCGGCCAGGCCAAATGCAAAGACATTGGTGTAGAGGGCCTTCGACATGTTGCCCACTGCGGGTGCCGGCTGTCGAGACTGCCCTCGCTCCGCATACCGCACGATCCGGTCCACGCTTCCATCGAGCATCTCCACAGTCAGGCTTCCGCCGTGGCGTCCCCCCCGTTCCGGAGCGTAGAAGCCTCGCGAAGCCTCGCCCTCGAAACCGAACAGAATGCCGCGGATGAAAGACATCAACGTGGTTTTGCCAGCCTCATTGGCACCAGTGAACAGCACAACGCCCTGGTTGCCGGAAGCGGTCCCGCTGTTGCACTCGACCCCGCTGCCGCCCGCTATCACAATGCGCCGGTCGTGGAATATCCCGAATCCGTCAAGGTAAACTTCGCGTATGCGCATGGCCTATGAATCAGCCCCCTCCAGAAGCAGGTCGAGCGCAAGCGATTCCGCCTTCGCAATGATCTGCAGGATATCCTCATCGCTAAGCTCGCGAACCAACCGACTCAAGGCGCGATCGGCGCGACTGCCCAATCTCTGCTCGAGCGCTCCGCGGACTGCCTCCAGACGGGTCGGGTCGGACCTCATGTCGTCTGTCAGGCACAGTAGGTCGGATATGAGACTGCCAACGGCCTTGAGCGCATCCCTGTCCACGTCCGGGCCTGTCAGATCCTGTACGCACTCAATCCAGTCAAATCGATCGCCGGGAAGTGAAGATTCGCGCGCAGCGGCCAGGAGAGCCTCCGGCCCGTCCATAGCCAGCTCACGGTGGACCGGCCCTCGCCCGCAAAGGCGCACTCGGACAGCACATGACCGCATGTTGCTCGACATCGCC
>DAOTAC010000206.1:0-4655 GCA_035382325.1 Bacillota bacterium
TGTTTTGGGCGCGGGCGGTTTGGGCTTCTTTACCGCTTTGGCCTTCGCCGCTTTCGATGTACGGAGCGAGGAACGGAGCCCGCCCAAGCCCCGCGTGTCCCGACGGTTCCTCCGGACCAACCCACTCCACAAGCCCCCTGCAGCCCATGTGTACCAGGTTGACAGTGGCGATCCCGGCATCTGCCGGGGAAATATCGGGGAGCGTTACCCATTCGTTGCCTGTAACTAGGGGCGACTCGACGTCTCCCATCTCCTGGGGGACAGTGAGGATCCGTTCGCCTTCAGACTGCATTAGGTCAACAGCCCTCCTCTTTGAGATGCCAGTCGGCGCTTACCGGGCCCATTGGGACGAATATGCGCTTGAAGGCTTCGGCCATCGCATATCCGCTTCTGCGCCCGGCCGACTCTGCTTCCTGTCGCAGCGAGCGGGCGGTATCGCCCCATATTGACTCCCATTGGCTGTGGTGCTGGCCCACCGCAGAGAGCTTTGTGTCGAACGTGCTTGAGATGTCGACGTAGTAGTCGGGCGCGTCCGTACTGAAGAGCAGGATCTCCGCTATGGTACACGGCTCAAGCCCATCGCGGAGAAGGTCGGAGTAGTAATGGGGCAATCTGGCCGCGAGCCTTGCGTCGAGGCTTGCGAAACCGATGGCGCGGTGATCGGGGTGTAGCTCATATCGGCGCCACGGGTCGAAGGTGATCAGCCGGTTCGGGCGAATCTGCCTGTACACGCGGGCCAGGTCCCGGCGGAGCGAATGGTCTGCGTACAGCTCCCCGTCTTCTTTTCCGAGAAAGACTATGCCTGACAGCCCTATGGTCTCCCCCGCCTTGTGAGACTCCTCTCTCCTGACGGCGGCCAGTGACTCACGGGAGACGGCAGGGTCGTGCGTACCCCGGTCGCCGTCGGTGGCGATGGTCAGCCAGACGTCCCATCCTTCCCGCACCATGGCGACTGCCGAGCCGCCGCAGAAGAACTCCAGGTCGTCGGGGTGAGCGCACACGGCAAGTGCTACCTTTCCCAAGTGTCATTCCCCTCTTTCGACGACTGCCCAGCGCTGGGCTGCCGGGCTTGTAGCGCTGCTCGGTACATAACCGGCAAGTACTTGCGGTACAGCGGAAGGTTGAACCGCAGGGGGTTGTCGGCCCTGAACTTGTAGAGCAGCGGAATGTCGATTCTAGCGATGACTATCTCTTCACTGTCGTAAGTGCTGGCCTGGGCCAGCATGCCGTCGCCGCCTGGAGAGAGCTCCAGGGGAGCCAGGATCGCGCTCCGGCCGGTGAAGGTCTGTCCTGCGAATGTACCTACCATCGACGCCCCGATGCCGTACACCTGCGATTCCTGCACCCGGGGCCATACTCCGCGGAGCGCGTACCACAGGTTGTAGGGCTCATTGTTGGCTGACGGGACGATGACTAGATCAGCTCCGGAAAGGCGTGCTATCCGGAAAGTCTCGAAGTAGGTCGCGTCCATGCATATGGGAACGGCTACGATGATTCCCCCGATGTTGACGGTGGACATCGAGTCGCCTGGCTCTATGCCCCAGCCCGATTCCACGGGCATGAGATGGGTTTTGTGGTATTTGCCGCATAGTTCGCCCTCGGGGCCGAATATGTAGCCCAGCGAGCGCATGGCATTACGGCTCCCGGTCTCATCCGGCAGCACCATGGTGCCTGACACAATGTAGATGCCCAGTTCACGCGAGACCGAGGAGAATGCCGCGCGATACGCCCTGTCGGCATACGGCCCCAGAAACCTGAACACTTCCAGAACATCTCCGGCGGGCCCTACAGCTTGAGCCAGCGAGTCGGCATGAGCAAGGATCTTCTCCATGCCTGGTATCATGCCCAGGAGGGGCAGACCGCTGTACTCGGGGAAGGCCACGATATCGGCGCCGGCCGCGGCGGCCTTCGCAGCTAGCCTGTATACGAGATCGACATATTCGCGACCGGAGTGCGACAGCGTAGCCTTCATCTGTACAGCTGCACACGTCAGGCGCTCCGGCCTTGGCCCACCCATTCGCAGCTTGGACGGTCGGTCGCGATGCCTGAACCTGTCGTCGGCCTGCCTGAGCCAGGTGGCCCGCCGGGAGATGCGCTCGGGGTCGGACGAGCGGGCCAGCACAAAGCTGGCGATCCTCGTTTTCACGCCATCTGTCACTGATCCCACCCGTTACTGCCTCCCCTCGGACCTGACGCGCGCTGGGTGCCCTACGAGATATGCATCGGCCAGTCGCGCCTCGTACAGACCTATGTTGAAGTGTTCGAATATGGGAAATGCGCGTCGGGCGGTTTGCAGGTCGGCCAGATCGAGTGAGGCAATCATCTCGCCCTCGATTGACTCGCTCGTGACCTCGCCGAGCACGCCGCGTCCATCGGGCGTCACTTCGACCGGGCCGAACACGCGCGAGCGGCCCTGGTAGGTCGTGCCGAGCCATCGTCCTGCAAGGGAGGCTTCGATGCCAAAAACCTGGTTTTGCTGGATGATTTGCCATAGCCCGCTAGTCTGGCGCCAGACGGTATAGGGAGCCGGTACAGCGGTCGGAGCCAGGATCGTATCGGCACCCAGAAGCGCCAGAATGCGGCCGACCTCCGGGCACCACGCATCAGTGCCTATGGAGATGCCCACCTTGTGGCTGAAGACGTCTACCACCGCCAGGTCAGCTCCTACCACCATCCCTGCCTGGGCCTCGGCCTCTGATACATGGGTCTGAAGTTGGACCATGGCCAGATTGCCGTCGGGTGAGAAAAGCGGAGCGCGATGTTCGAACTCGCCGTCGTCGGGTGTGATGAATGTTCCAGGGCAGAGGTATATCCTGTTGGAGAGTGCGGCGGCGGCGAAGAAGTCCATCCACGCGGAAAACCCATCTGTACCGACAGATCCGGCAAGCTCGAACGGGTTGCACGGCGAACGTCCTTCCGATTCAAGCTGTAGTGCTGGCCCGATCATTGCGGAGTACGCCGGCAACACGATCAGGCGCGCCCCCGCCTGCGCAAGCGATGATATCTTCGCGGTCAGGAAGACCTGGAAATCATGAGCGGTGTCGAACCCGGAGGGGTCTATCTGAAGAAGACCACAGGCTAGACGAGACATAGAGGTCACCTCTCTTTGGAGATTACACATTTTTCGCCCCGTTCCTGCAGTGTCGAGGTACAAGTGTCGAAGTGTCGAGGTGGAAGTTGCACTAAGACACGTTGCAGGGCTATAATTGGGTTAATTCTCTCTTGGATTTATTACTATCGAGGTGAGTTTCGTGCTTCGCACACACACTTGCGGAGAATTGAGAGCCTCCCACGCGGGCCAAGCAGTTACCTTGTGCGGTTGGGCCCATTCAGTGCGCGACCATGGTGGTCTAGTCTTCATCACCTTGCGCGATAGGTATGGCTTCACCCAGGTTGTGGTGGAGCCCGGCGCGTCGCAGAGCGCGGCTGAATGCGCGCGCGGCATACACCGCGAAAGCGTGCTCCGCGTCCGAGGCACGGTGTCGCGTCGGCCCGAAGGCACCTGGAACAGCGCAATCGCAACAGGAGAGGTCGAGGTAATCGCCAGCGACATCGAGATCATGAGCGACGCAGCGCCCATCTTGCCCGTGGAGGTATCCGAGGACAAGCTGGCTAACGAAGAAGCCAGGCTGAGATACAGGTACATCGATCTCAGACGTCATTCTCTGCAGGCCAACTTGCACGCGCGTCATCGGGCGGCCCTGGCCGTGCGCAACTGGCTCGAAACGCAGGACTTCATCGAGGTCCAGACGCCTCTATTCGTCCGCAGCACGCCCGAGGGGGCCCGAGACTTCGTGGTGCCCAGCCGGAACTTCCCGGGCATGTTCTATGCGCTTCCCCAGAGCCCTCAGCTGTATAAGCAGTTGCTGATGATCGCGGGCTTCGATCGCTACTTCCAGCTGGCCCCCTGCTTCCGCGACGAGGACCAACGGGCTGACAGGCAGCTGGTTCACACCCAGATCGATCTGGAGATGAGCTTCTGCGATGAAGAAGACGTGTTCACCATAGTCGAGGGGATCATCTCCGCTGCGTTTATGGCCGTGAACGGCGTAGAAGTGAAGGGCCCATTCCTAAGGCTCAGCTACGACGAAGCTATGGAGCGGTTCGGCTCGGACAAGCCCGATCTCAGGTTCGGCATGGAGATGCGCGATCTCACGGATCTCGTGAGCGAGTCGGAGTTTAGCATCTTCCGCGAAGCATGCGCTTCGGGCGGCCGTGTGCGCGGTTTGGCCGCGACAGGATGTGCCCACTTCAGCCGGAAGGAGACCGATGAACTAGCGGACATTGCCAAGATATACAAGGCAAAGGGCATCATCACGCTCAAGATCGAGGAGGGGCAGCTCAAGGGGAGTGCCGCCAAGTATCTCTCGGAAGATGCCCAGCGCGGGATCGTGGAGCGATTGCAGGCGTCAGATGGCGACCTCGTCATCATGACCGCAGATAACCCGGAAGTGTCAGCAGTCGCGCTCGGCCAGGTCAGGCGTTTTCTCGGGCGCAAGCTCGGGCTGATCAAGGAGGGCGACTACAGGCTTCTGTGGGTGACGGAGTTTCCGCTATTTGAGTGGAACCCCGACGAGAATCGCTGGGAGGCCAAGCATCACATCTTTACCCAACCTCGCGAGCAGGACTTGCCCATACTGGAGTCGGATCCGGCA
>DAOTAC010000207.1:0-4653 GCA_035382325.1 Bacillota bacterium
AGACTATGTTGCACGAGTTGGACATGCCCTGAAACAGGTTCTGGCTGCCGTGTGTGCGCCCGTTGGACCAAACCGAGCACTTCTTGCCGTAGTAGCGTGACGACACAGACGGTGTGCACAAAAACCTCTCGTCCAGGCTGACCTGCCCCGATTCCAACGCTGCCATGGCCGTGAAGGGCTTGAACGTGGAGCCTGGCGGATAGGCGCCTGACACAGCCCTGTTGAATAGGGCGGACACGCCTGTGCTCACGCGGCGCCAGTTCTCCTCGGAGATCTTCGGCACGAACCAGCCCGGATCATATCCCGGCTCTGAAGCGAGCGCCAGAATCTCGCCGGTGCGCGGATCGATGGCGACTGCGGCGCCGGCTCGGGCGTTCCTGTACTTCCCGGTCGCGAGCGACGCAAGTTGCGCGCGAAGCGCGTCCTCGGCGGCCTGCTGCACCCGGGCGTCGATCGTTAGAACCAGCGTGGCGCCGCCCACAGGCTCTGTGTAGCCTACCGTGCCCCTTGGTCGCGATAGCGAGTCTACTTCGACCTGTGTCACACCGTCCTGACCGCGCAAGTACTCCTCGAATTCCCGTTCCAGCCCTGTCTTGCCTATGCGGTCGCGTCCGCGGTAGCCGCGGTCGCCGAGCTGTTTCAGCTCATCCTGGCTGATCTGGCCTACATATCCCATGATCGTGCCGGCCAGCGTCCCGTGAGGATAGCTCCTGTACGGTTCCTCCTCGATAATCACCCCGGGCAGGTCCACCCGGTGCTCGGAGACTTTCATGATGATGTCGGGAGGCGCATCCTCCACAAGGCGAGCAGGTTGATACGGAATACCGTACTTGCCCTCAGTCTGACCTGCGATCTTCGCCTCGATCTCCTCGCGCGTCATGCCCAGAAGCTGCGAGAGCAACTCCACCTCGCTCTCCCTATCGCGGAACTCCTGGGGCATCGCAGAGACGGTATATGCCATCCTGCTCGTTGCGAGCACCTCACCGTTTCTGTCCACCATGAGGCCACGCGGGGCGGAAATGGGCACTACTGCGATCCTGTTAGCCGTTGAGCGGCTCTTGAAGTAGTCGCCGCGCATGACCTGCAGCTGCCACAGCCTTCCCGCAAGCACAATGAACAAGGCCAGCGCAATGATTTGGAACGTCCTCAGCCGGCGCTCGAAACCCTTCTGGGTGCGGTCCATCATGTCCAAGATGTTCATATTCATGGCGATCAGCTCCGCCCGGGCCCGCGAGGGCGCAACTCCATACTGGCCGCCGGCTCTGCCTGGATGAGAGTGCGTTGTCGCTCCCGCGGAACAAGGTAAATCCACCAGTAAATCAAAACGCCCGCGCAGATATTGAGCGCGGTCAGCCATGGCGCCACTACACATATCGCCCGCTGCATGTCTACGCGTGCGCCGAATGATCCTATGGAAAACATGTAAACAGCCTCGCGCGCCCAGGTGGCCGCGCCTATCACTACGGCCGGCGTAAGCAGGCTCTCCTTGAACAACTGGGGTTCGACAAATCCGATTAGGACTGCCGCGACCATATCGGCCCCGGCGTTAGCGCCGATGAAAGCCCCTGTCAGCCCGTCCTTGATCAGCCCGCCCACAGCGGCAAGAGCCACGCCCGGACGGCCGCCCGCCGCTATTGCCACGACCGCTGATAGGCAAAAGACAAAGTCGGGAACCACGACACCGGGTAGAAGTGCCGGAATTACGGCGGTCTGCAACAGCACAGAGACGAACAACGCGACAATAACCCGAGCCTGCTTCATCGCGCCGCCCCCCGCGTCGGGTCGATGAGCACCAGCACTTCCTCAAGGCGCTGGAAATCCACTCGCGGCCTGGCTATGGCCGTCGTCGATACCCCGTATTTGTCCTGCTCCACGCTGATCACATCCGCGACGATATGCCCTTTGGGATAGATGCCCCCCATGCCCGATGTGACGATAACATCGCCTGCCACAATGTCGCAATCGGCGCCTATCGGGCGCACCCGAAGAAGCCCCGATCCGTCGCCTATTCCTTCTGCTATGACCAGATCGCGCGACCTGGAGTCGATCCCGCCGATCGCGCTGCGCGGATCGATCGCAAACAACACCGTGGCCGTATGCGCAGTAACAGACGTCGTGCGCCCGATTACGCCCCTTGGGCCCACGACCGCCATGCCGGTCCCTACGCCTTGACTGGATCCCTTGTCGATCACAGCAGTCTCCAACCAGCTGGCAGGATCGCGATACACAACACGAGCCGCGACCGCACGCCCGTCAAGCGACGATTTCAGCTCCAGAAGGCTGCTCAGCCTAGCATTTTCCCTGGCTGCTTCGGAAAGTTGCACCACCTCGGAGCGGAGTTGGTCGACCTCGGCGCTTAAGGCTTCGTTCTCCCGCTTCATCCGACCGATTGACGCCACAAACGAGACCCATAACGAAACGGCCCTGCTCACGTAGTTGGCGCCACGGGCAACGGGCGCGAAGACCTCGCGCAGCACGTGCTCGGCCGCCGACAGCCTTTCGCGGTCGCGGGCCGTGGAATATATGAGTGTAACTAGGAGGATCACACTCACGCAAGTGACGATGGCTCTCCTCCTCGATAGCAGCTTGTTCACAGGAGCGACCCTCCCGGGCCTAGCACCCTACTTGAGCCTGCCTGACGACACAAGCACCCGCCGATAAGTGTCGAGATGCTCCACCACGAGGCCCGCGCCCCTCACAACGCAGGTGAGAGGGTCCTCTGTTAGGTACGCCGGCATCCCTGTAGCATCCGAAAGCAGCCTATCCAGGCCTCTCAGCATGGATCCACCGCCTGTCATGGCTATTCCCTTGTCGATGACGTCGGCCGACAGCTCGGGCGGCGTCTTCTCCAGCGTGCTGCGGACAGCGTTCACTATCTCAGAAACCGTGTCCGAGAGAGCCTGCTGTATCTCGGAGCTGGATATCGTGACGGTCTTGGGCAGCCCGTTGACGATGTCGCGCCCACGGGCCTCCATCGTCTCTTCCTGCTGGATCGGGTATGCCGAGCCCACCGTCTTCTTTATCTCTTCAGCGGTTCGTTCGCCTATCATCAGGTTGTAGTTGCGCTTCATGTAATTCACAATGGCCTCATCCATCTTGTCGCCAGCGGTGGTGATGGACTTGGATGCCACTATGCCTCCGAGCGAGATCACGGCAACCTCAGTGGTGCCCCCGCCGATATCCACGACCATGTTACCTGTGGGGTCTTCAACAGGAAGCCCCGCGCCGATGGCGGCGGCCATAGGCTCCTCGACCAGACAAGCTTCTTTAGCGCCGGCCTGCATGGCCGAATCATGTATCACACGGCGTTCAACCTGGGTAACGCCTGACGGCACACCTATGACGACCCTGGGCTTGAACACACCGTGGCGCCGCGAAGCCTTATCAATGAAATGCCTGAGCATCGTAACTGTAACGTCAAGATCGGCGATGACCCCGTCCCTTAGAGGACGTACCGCAACGATACTCGCAGGGGTTCTGCCCACCATCTTTTTGGCGTCGTAACCGACGGCCAAGATCTCCTGGCTATTGTGATCGATGGCAATGACCGAGGGTTCCTGAAGCACTATCCCTTTGCCCCTTACAAAGACAAGTGTATTGGCAGTACCCAGGTCGATGCCCATATCCCTCGACCAACCGCTGAAGAGAGAAGCAAAGGCCATGACGGATGGCTCCCTTCTAAACAGGATTTGTCACTGCAGTGTCATTGCAGTCTCAGCGCTATTGTTGCTGCGCCGAACCGAGCAAGCCCTTTTCGCGCAGGCTCACATATACATTGTCGCCAATGATTATGTGGTCAAGTACTTCTATCCCAAGCATCGATCCCGCCCGTACCAGGCGTTTAGTGATAGCCAGATCCTCGGGGCTCGGGCTGGGATCGCCGCTCGGGTGGTTATGAACAAGTATCAAAGCAGCGCTGCCCGCCTTTATCGCCGCACGAAACACCTCTCGAGGATGCACGATGGACGAGTTGAGCGTGCCCACCGATATCGTCGCTGTGTCTATCACCCTGTTCCGGGCATCCAGGAAGACCGCCCGGAACTCTTCCTTCTCAAGATAACGCATGCCCGGCATCAGGAGGTCGGCCACATCATGCGGATTGGCCGCCGCTGGCCTTAGCTCGCTCTCAGACAGGAGCACTCTTCGCCCCAGCTCAATGGCTGCCTGTATCTGTACAGACCGTACCGATCCTATCCCCGGGATATCCGAAAGTTCTGCCACACTGGCCGTAGCCAGCCTTCGCGCGCTGCCGAAGTAAGACAGCACACGCGATGCCACATCAACAGCGCTTTCGCCACGCCGACCGCATCTGATGATGATCGCCAGTAGCTCTGCAGTGGAAATGGCCTCCGGCCCGAACTCCAAGAATCGCTCCGTGGGGCGTTCCTCAGGTGGCATCTCGCGAATGCCGCGTCTGCCGTTATTCATGGTCACACCTCGCCTGCGGCTTATTGCAAGCGCGGCCGCGGGTTGGCCAACCATGTTAGGCGGCGAGCGACAAGACGCCTACGACCTACAGCGTATCCACACCGAACTCCGATAGCATCATGGCGAGTCTGCACAGAGGCAGCCCCACCACGCAGTTGTAATCGCCGCTGATCCCCGTGACGAGCAGGCTGCCCAGCCCCTGGATGGCGTAGGCGCCGGCCTTGT
>DAOTAC010000208.1:0-4647 GCA_035382325.1 Bacillota bacterium
TCAGAGTCACCTCATCATAGTGCACTCGTCTTGCATCTACGGAGATTGTCACGCCACCTGCAAGCCCGCCGAATACGTTCACGACGCCGCCAGGCCCCGCCGCCGCCATGGCCTCGCCCACAGCTTCGGCGGCGCCGACGCATACGAACACTACATCTACGCCCGCGCCGCAGGTAACATCGTTGACCCACTCCGCAACGCTACTCCGCCCAGGATCGATCGCCTGCGCTCCGCGCCGCTCAGCCTGCGATCTCCTGAATTCATCGGGCTCGCTCACGAGCAACTTGGTAGCCCCGGCGGCCTTGCACGACTCCAGCATCATCATGCCCATAGGCCCGGCGCCGATTACCAGCACGGTATCGCCCATGTGCACGCCTGAGTCAGTGACGGCATTCAAACAGCAAGCCAGAGGTTCTGCCAGCGCTGCCACTCTCGGATCCAGCCCATCAGGCACCCTGAACGTGCCCTTCTCAAGAACCCCGGCAGGCACGGTCACGTATTCCGCAAACCCGCCGTCAATCCAATCCTTATGCCTGCATAGCTCATGGCGGCCGCGCGCGCACAGCGGGCACACAAAGCATGGCACGTACGGGGCAACCGCCACGAAGTCGCCTTCCTTGACACTCACCGACGCATGCGGGTCCTTCATCTCGATAATCCGCCCCACCACCTCGTGACCCAGAACGCAAGGGGGAGTGAACATATGGTGACCCCGCCGGTATGTCTTGATATCCGTACCGCACAGGCCGCAATAGCTCACCTCAAGCAATGCGCCGCCCGGCATGGCCTCAGGTTTTGGGATCTGCTCTACGCGCAAATCGCCCGGCCCATGATAAACGGCTGCCTTCAAGCTTGTCGCACCTCCCCGCAGGGCGCCCCAGGTCCGTGGACGATTGCGTGCAGCTCACGCACCTTGGCCCTGGGATCTACCGACTGGAACACGTTGCGTCCAAAAGCGATGCCGGCCGCTCCGCATTGCATGGCCTGGCGAACCACGGTATTGGGATCGGCAACTTTGGGCCCGCCTGCAATGATAATCGGCGCCCGGCACGCCCGCACGATGTTGGCGAAACCGTCATCAGTGAAGTAAGTCTTGATGAAATCCGCTCCCAGCTCATAGCCGACGCGGGCGCACACGGATATCCATTCGGGGTCGAAATTGTGTGCGGGGTCTGCAGGAATCACCTCGGCCAGCACCGGTATGCCAAGGATGTGGGCATCGGATACAACATCCCCCATGATCTCGAACATCGCTTGTTCCTGCTCTGAGCCGACCAGAACCATGACACACACAGCGTCCGCGCCAATTGCGCATGCCTCGTCCACGCTGCAAACCAGGGTGTGGAAGGCCGGATTGGGGCTGAACTTGGTAGACCCCCCTGTGATCCTGACTATGAGACCGGCACGACCGGCGTAGCTTTCCCACTCGCTCCTAGCCATTCCGGGGTTGACCAGGATTGCGTCCGCTCCGCCCGCTACCACCTCGCCCACGATCCTTGAGGGGTCATCTATGCCCTGCACAGGCCCCATGAACCCGCCGAAGTCCAGCGGGCACACTACGGCCTTTCCGTCTTTGAATATCCGTCGGAGCCTGACATCAACTCCTGTCATGAACAGATCTCCTTTCTCTCACACAAACCAGTCGCCGAGCGAGTTCACAAATGCTAATGCCGTTGACATCCTCTACGGTCCTCACCCATTCGGTCGGGAACCCCCCGATTCCGTGCAGAGCTCCGGTCACAGCGCCTACAATGGACGCAAGAGTGTCGGCGTCGCCCCCCATATTGACCGCCGCTTCCACGGCCTTCGCACAGTCCGCGCCATAGAGCGCCACAATCCCCATGGCCGTCGGAACCAGCTCAGTTGGGAGCATCCCCACCCCACAGGTCTCATACAGCGCATCCAGCGCCTCGCCTGCACACCGGCTCTCGGCCACAATCCGCCGCGCCAGCCGGATTCGGGCGACAACCGATGCCCCCGCCCAAGCCGCGCCGCGTGCCTCACCATACTCAGCGCCCCACACCGCCGCGTCGAGTATCTCGCCGATCACGCCTGTGTCGGCGACTGCAGTCGCTGCCTGCTCGCAAGTAGTCGCACCGGTAGTCGCACCGGTAATCACACCGGTAGTCGCACCGGCAACCTCACGGCCTACCGAGCAGACCGCCGCGCAGGCCACTGCACAGGCTACTGCGCATGCGCCCCCTATGGCGATGCTCACCCCGTGAGTCGGTAGGCACGACATGTAACACTCCTCGGCTGCTTCAGCAAGACGGCCCGCGTTCACCAGGCCAATCGGAGCCACTCGCATAGCAGCGCCCACGGTGTCGCCTGAAGAGCCTGTCGTGCGCGGGTCCTCGCCGGCCTTCAGACGTTCCAAGGCCCGCCTAGTGCTCGGCCCCATTACCGTCGATTGCCAAGCATTGCAGTCGTCAGCCCACTTCAGGTAGGCCTCCGCCGCCGTCTCCGGAGTTATCCGACTGTGCTTATCAAGCGCCCCAATGAGAGCGATAGTCTGCTCCGTGTCATCGGTAATCCGCCCGGCACGCATCCCATGGTGGAAATGGCTCGCGTCCGGCGCGACAAACCAGTTCAGCCAGGCGTATTTCTCTCGTATTTGCCCTCGCGTCAGGAACTCGCACGGCATACCCATGGCATCCCCTATGGCTACTCCGGCGAGGCTTCCTGCCATCCTTTCCAGTAGACTATCTCGGCAGTCGCTCATACCTCTACTCCATCTTTTTCTGGCAGCCCGGCGCCGCCGCGGGCCGCGAGAAACATCTCAAGCTCTTCCGAAGTGGGCAGGGCTTCACGCGCTCCAACGCGCCCGATGGCCATGGCCGCGCACGCGTTGCCTCGTCTCAGGCACTCGGCCGTCGGTCGCCCCTCTACCAGGGACGATATGAACCCGGACGCAAACGCGTCCCCGGCGCCCGTGGTGTCAACAACATCCACGTTGAACGAAGGCGCCCACGCTATGTCGGCCACATGCTCAGGTCGCCGGCTGAAGCAGGCTGCCCCCTGTTCGCCCAAGGTCGCGACAACGCTTGGCACGCCGCGCTCCAAGAGCAATCGTGCACCCGCGTCCGGCTCATCGCACTCGGTAATAGCGCGCAGTTCGGCCCGGCTCATGAGCACGAAGTCGGCCAACCGCATCAACTCAGCCAGGTTCTCCATGCCGATCCAGGACGCCGCGCCGCCCGGGCCGTATACGACCTGGGCGCCCACACTGCGCGCCTGCTGCATGGCTCTGCGCGCAACATCCGGAAAGGCTTCCCCCACATATAGCGCCGCCGCCCCATCCAAGATGTCGCCGGTGAACTCCTCCACCGACTCGAGCAAAGCCGTCCCGCCAAGGGAGTAGATCACTCGGCTTCCCGAAGGATCTACGGCGATCACTGTCTGCGCGGTGCGCCCCGCCGAGTCCGCCACAAGCCACCTGACGTCGACTCCGTCCTTCTCAAATGCCTCGCGAAGCGCGCGACCGTTCGGGTCGTCACCCACCTTGCCGACGAACCTTGACGCCACCCCGATGCGGGCGATACCAGCGGCGATGTTGGCTGTGGACCCTCCTGGGAACAGCCCGGGTTCTCCCTCTGCGAACACCATCTCGTCAGCCTCGGGCAGGCGCGGGACCCGGATGATCAGGTCCATGGCACACGCTCCAAGGCATACAACGCACTTGCCGCTACCGCCGCACCTACCCTTCCCGCCCATTTACAGCGCCCCCAGCCGGAACACGGCCAGCAGCACGATGCTGGCAACCATTGCCCCAAGCGAGCCAATGAGAACCACCCAGTCGAACGGTTCCATGCGATATGGTCGGATGAAGGTGAACTTCCTGCTGGAGCCGAAGGCTCTGGACTCCATTGCTAAGGCCATGGTGTCGGCCATCGACAGTGAGTTGGCGAACAGCGGCAGAACGATTCCAGACGTCTTCCTGATCTTCTCCGCGAAGGTTCCCTGTTCGAAGTCGACGCCCTTGGAGCGGTGGGCATCCATGAGCGTTCTCATCTGCATTTGCACTACCGGGACGAACTTCCACGCTGTAGACATGACGAAGCCCACCTGGTAAGGCATGAAGGGCACCCTCGCGATTATCTGCACTATCTCAGACGGAGACGTGGTGAACCCGAATATCGCCACTACCACCAGAACCGTGACTACCTTGAGCGCCATGCCGACCCCGTACAGAAATCCGCCCACCCGGATGGGGCACGCCGGTCCTACGCGCGGAATCCAACCCGGGATCAGATGGAACAGCACGCGTGCAGGCTCATCCAGCGTCACAGTCTTGGGGACGTATGTAGCGCCCTGAACCAGGGTGATTACGGCTGTGACTATAATCATGAAAGACAACACGCCGCGGATCTTGCTCCACGGAAACCCGGCAAGCATGCCGAAGCCCACCACGGCCAAGGCCAAAACGATCAGGTAGACAGGGTGCGTCCACATCACGCTGATCACTATGGCGGCAAGCATCCGCGCGAACTTGACTCGCGGATCCAGGCGATGCACCGCCGAGGACTTGCTTTCGTACTCTACAATCACTCTGAACACACCCCCGCGGCTTGAGATTTGGCGGCGAGAAGCCTGGCCGCGGCCTCAGCCGGGGTCAAGAGTACCTCGCCCCACAGCGCCTGCGACAGA
>DAOTAC010000209.1:0-4616 GCA_035382325.1 Bacillota bacterium
CTCCGTGCGGTTGCTTGGGCCGCCGCTTGTGAGCACGTAGACTATGTCGAAGGTCTTCAGCGCATCCAGGGCCCTTATGAGGACTGCCCCCAGAGCCACCGGTCTGATCAGCGGCATGGTCACGTACCTGAACACCTGCCACCTGGTGGCGCCGTCCACGTGAGCGGCCTCCACGGGTTCTTGAGGCAGCGACACCAGCCCTGCGTAGAGCATGAGCGCGACCAAAGGAGTCCATTCCCACACATCCACCAGGCACACCGACAGCAGCGCCGTTCCTCCCTCGCCAAGCCAGGCGCGGGTAGGCGTCCCGAGCAGCCCGAGCAGATAGTTGAACACACCCAGCGTTGGGTGGAGGATGTACGCCCACACCAGGCCTGTGGAGATCGGCGTGATAATCGTGGGCATGAGGTACACCGAGAAGAATGCCCGCGAATACCGCTGCCTGGTCCGGAGCGCAAGGGCTACAATCAGCCCAAAAACCGTTTCAAGCCCCACTGTCGCCACGGTGAATACCGTAGTCACCCAAAGCGAATTCCTGAAATCGCGCTGCCACAGCGCATCGATGTAGTTGCGAATCCCTACGAACCGGCTCTGAGTGGGCGCGATGAAAGAGTAGTCTGTGAAGCTCAGGTATATTACGTACAGAAGCGGAATCAACACTACTATCCCGAGTATGGCGAGAGAGGGGACCAAGAATCCCAGCGCAGTATAGGAAGGCCTCTTCCTCTGATGGACTGGTGTTGCGGTCATCATAGATCCCCTCTCTGGTCACTCTCTCAGGCTAGTCTCTCTAGTCAGTCTCTCCGATTAGTCTCTCTGATCAGTGCGCCCCTAGCGCAGACGCGAGAGCTCCTTTGCCGCTCTGTTCAGCGCGTCTTCCGCCGACATCTCGCCAAGAAGGGCTGCACCCAGGTAGTCGTTGACGATGTCTTCGAACCTGATCTGCTCCAACATCATCGGGATGGCCGGAACTGCCGTAGGCAGGACCTTCTTGAGAGTGCTGTAGTAGGCGGCGAACTTCCGGCTAAGTTCCGGATCTTCCAGAATGTCGCGCCTGGTGGGCGCTCCGCCCATGAGTGCACGCTGGCGCGCTATCTTGGCCGACTCGACCCACGAGATGAACTGCCATGCAGCGTCCTTGTCGGGGGCGTTCCAAGGAATCGCCCAACCCCAGCCGGCCGATACTCCGCGTCCGCCGGGCACGGGGTGCACATTTAGCTTGCCGGCCACCTTGGACTTGGCAGGATCGTTCAGCGGGCCCAGCATCCAGTTGAACGTGACCATCGTGGCGCCCTGGCCCTGCGCCATCGCATTGAGAGCGTCGTCAAAAGAGAACCCCATGGAGCCTGCCGGCGCCGCGTTCTTCAGAGTGTCCATGTAAAGGTTGAGTGCCTTGACTCCTGCCTGGCTGTTGATGGTGACCTTCTTGTTGGTGTAAAAGTCACCGCCCAGGCCGAAGAAGTAGTTGGCCCAGTCACAGTAAGTGTCGGACTTTTTGGGTGTCATGATCGAGCCCCAGATATCGACCTTGCCGTCGCCATTGGTGTCGCGGGTGAGGAACTTGGCAACCTGCACATACTCCTCAACTGAGAGGTTATCGAGATCGAGTTCCTTGCCGAACTTGGCCTTGTACTCCTTGCGGATCTTGGGGTCGTCCACAATGTCGGACCTGGTGAGCATCACCATGTTGTACTGGTAGAACGGCAGCATGTAAGTCACGCCGTCGAACACGCCCGCCAAGTCCAGCATGGACGGGTAATACACGTCCATGTTCACCGACGGCGTTTCCTTAATGTAGTCATCGAGAGGGATGATCCAACGGCCATTCACAAACTGGCCGGTCCAGAACGGGGCGTCGACAACTATCACGTCGTACTGCCCGCGGCCCGACAGCACGTTGGTCATGAGCTTGTCCCTCATAACCATGAACGTAGTCTTTTCCACATTGACCTTAATACCAGTGGCCTTTTCGAACTCAGGGATCAGCTTGATAACATATTCCGAATCCGGAACGGTCTCGAGCAGGATGGTAATGGACTTTTCCTTAGCAGCCTGCACACCCGTCACAAGCGATAGCGCCATGGCAAAGACCAGCGCCATAGTAAGCGCGCGGGCAAGGATGGCCCTTGACTTCATCTTCATACCCTCCTAGATCCTAAATGCTAGATGTACCTGATCACTGTTATCACAATTTGCTTCTTACGGTTATGCTGCTTCTACTGCTCCTACTGCTTCTACTGCGACACTACTACTGGCTCTGCTGCTGGTTTTGATGCTAGTTCTGCCGTTGGCACCTCCCTCACCAAACCTTCCGCAACCCTGTACCCTACTTGAGCGAATTGGACGTAAGCCCCTCGACCAGGTACTTCTGGGCTACCGTACCGAAGAGGACAGCCGGCAGAGCCATCAACACAACCGCCACCGTGAGCTGCTCCACCTGCACCCCCTGGGAAGTCGCGAACCCACACGCCGCCACAGGCAGCGTCTGGCTAGTCCTTCCCGTCAGGACCAGCGCGTACAAGAACTCGTTCCAACCGAATATGAAGCTGAGGATCGCCGCGGCTCCCAGCCCAGGAGTAGCCACCGGCACGACCACACGCAGAAACGCGGTAAACCGGCTGCACCCGTCGATGAGCGCAGCCTCTTCAAAGCTGCCCGGTATGCCTTCGAGAAAAGCCGACAGAAGCCAGATGGAGAATGGCAGCGTGATGGTGAGACAGGCGATAATCAGCGACACGAGGCTGTCGTACATGGCCAACCGCCGGGCGACTAATGCTATCGGAATGGCCAGGACCGCCGGCGGCAACATCTGCATCGCCAGTATGGCCACGCGCGCCCTGTAATTGCGCTTCACAAAGCGCACAATGGCGTAGGCCGCAGGCGCCGCCAGAGCCACCGAAACAAGGGAGGTGGTCACGGCCACAATTACGCTGTTGAGAAAAGCCGCCCGCAGAGAATCATTCTCCACCAGGGCCTTATAGTAGTTGTGTAGCGTGGGTTTGAAGAAAAGAACCGGGGGCATTTGGTATATCTTGGACACCGGCTTAAGCGACGTGAGCAGGATCCACACAAGCGGCAACGCCACCGAAAGAAGCGCTGCCCAGAGCACAACTCCGCTCACCACATCTGCAAATCTTGCTTCGACCATAGCACGTTTCATTGCGAGTCCCCCGGTTCAACCCATTGCTTTGTTGACATGTAACCTTCATCCCGACACGAAGTATTGCTTCATCGAGAGAGGGTATTCTACCTCGGTGCCACTTTTCCTCCTTGTTGTGACGAAATTTTGATATCACCGTTTTGCAGGACGTAGGCAATCGGCGGCGAATCAGATCATTGGCTAAGTCGCATTTAGTTCAAGACAGGGGTGCAGTGCCATGGGTAGTCTTGTCGCTCCCGAACAGCAGGACCATGCAGGCCTTACACTACCGTTAATGAGGATCAGGAACGCAGCCGCTTCGCTGGGGCCTGCTGAGGAGAGGTTGGCCGAGTTCATCCTGGACAACCCTGAGAAGGTCGTGTACCTCTCCATATCGGAGTTGGCCGACGCTTGCTCGGTGAGTGACGCGACGATCATAAGGTTCTGCAAACGGATCGGATACCGCGGGTACTACGAGTTCAAGATCAGTCTGGCAGTTGAGTCGTCATCGCCCACCAAGCACTTCCATGAAAACGTGGCCCGAGACGACAGCACAGCCGACATCATACGCAAAGTCACCGCCGATTCTGTGCGGGCCCTTCAGGACTTCGAGTCGGCCATCCATCCCGGTCAGTTCGAGCGCGCAGTGCAGTGCATGGCGGCGGCAGGAAAAGGAAGGATCGAGATATACGGAGTGGGCGGATCAGCCTTCATTGCGGACATGGCGTATCATAAATGGCTCAAACTCGGGCTTTCGGTTATCGCGATAACCGATCCACATATTCAGCTCATGTCGGCGAGCCTATTAACCAGGCGCGATGTGGCTCTGGGCATATCCGATTCAGGCACCTCGGTTCAGATTGTGTACGCCCTGGAGAAAGCCAGGCAGTCGGGCGCCGCCACCATAGCCATAACCGGCCATGACCGATCGCCCATATGCAAAGTGTCCGACATAGTGCTGCTGACACGCGCCACCGACACAGTCGAAACAGAAAGCCTCTGCCGACGAGCCGTGCAGGTAAACCTGATAGAATGCCTAGCCGTGGCAGTAGGCATCAAAAACTACGAACAGTCAGTCGAGACAATCAGAAAGACAGACGCGGCAGTGGTGAGCTATAAGCTGTAGTCCCGTAGTCGAATCCTGTCTTCTGTTCCATTCCACCCGGGCCCGCGATCGCCACGACTAGGCAGCCTGCTTGTTATCCATCCACAGATCGGCGCCTGTGCCCTACGGGACACCTTTTTCGGCCATCCTGCGTCGGTTTACACAGGAACCCTGGAAATGCTGTCCCGTAGGTTACAGGTTCGCGGAAACCCCCGACGGCCGTTGCACCGGGCGAAATCCCGGGCTACGATAATCCCAGCTAGAAGGCGTAGGCGGCACTGGTGGGCATCGACACCGGGGCGCGCGAGATCGTCGGGGATCGGCGCCTGTGCCCTACGGGACACCTTTTTCGGCCATCCTGCGTCGGTTTAC
>DAOTAC010000210.1:0-4604 GCA_035382325.1 Bacillota bacterium
CATCAATTCCATCTTGGCTCGGAGAAAAGCCCCTACAACTACTTGACTCAGTCCGCGACGCGGGGTGCCTTGACAGTGCATGTTCACTATATTAGAATTGCTTCGTGAGTCTTGTGCCAGTGGAGCCAAGCCCCGGAACCACTGACGACACTCCGACGAGCAGTTCAATCTGGGAGGGAACTCGATGTCGGCCACATATACGCCGAAGCCCGATGACATCGTCCGCAAGTGGTATGTCGTGGATGCCTCCGGGAAGCCCCTGGGCAGGCTCGCGACTGAGGTGGCCCGTGTCCTGAAGGGCAAGCATAAGCCAATGTACACTCCTCACATCGATGTGGGCGACCATGTCATAGTGATCAATGCTGACAAGGTAGTCCTCACCGGCAACAAGCTACACACCAAGATACACTACTGGCACACCGGTTACCCGGGCGGGATTCGCCAGATGACCTATGAGAAGTTCCTTGCGACCAGGCCCGTGCGTGTTGTGGAGAAGGCAGTCAAGGGTATGCTGCCGCACACACGGCTGGGGCGCAAGATGGGAATGAAGCTTAAGGTATACGCGGGCCCCGAGCACCCGCATGCGGCGCAGAAACCTGAGCCGCTCGAAATAACGGTTTGATCCGGGCGAGGAAGGGGGATAATTCTGTGGCGCAGCTGCAGTTTTCCGCGACAGGCAGACGCAAGTGCTCAGTCGCTCGCGTAAGGCTAGTGCCGGGAACCGGCAGGATCCTGGTCAATGAGAAGCCTGCAAATGAGTATTTCGGCCGCCGGACTCTCGAGCTGGTGGTGAACGGCCCGTTCGAAGTTACGCAGACGGGCGGAAAATACGACGCCATCGCCGACGTAATCGGAGGCGGGGTGAGCGGGCAGGCGGGCGCTGTGCGGCACGGCATTGCCAGAGCGCTTGTTGAGGTCGATCCTGAGCTTAGGTCGGCACTCAAGAAGGCCGGCTACCTCACGCGCGACCCGCGGATGAAAGAGCGTCGCAAGTACGGCCTGAAGAAGGCTCGTAAGGCGCCTCAGTTCTCCAAGAGATAAGCTGAGGGCACTCCACGATGCTGGTAAGATGAAGGACGGGCTCTGTGCCCGTCCTTTCCTCTACGAGAGCTTAGTGGCGATGCCTACGCTATCGGCGGTGAGACTCAAGCAGCGCATCAGATTACTTCCAGATGACTTTGACCTGCCCCAGCATTGTCCAGAGCGGCGCAGCTAGTGGGCTTGCGCCGGGCATATAAAGCCCGTCTGGTTCCATCTTTGCTCCCGAGCTGTGCGCAGGCAGCGGGCTGGGCCGGGGATCCTGCACCAAGACCACCGATGTGCTCCCGTCTGCCATCGTATTCAGCAAATCCAGAAGCAGTTCTGCCTGAAGACTGTCTTTGAATGTACCGCCTGGGACGAGTGACTTAATATCGACTGCTGTCGCGCCGTTTAGCACCACGACCAACTCCATGTCGTCGCTGGCCCTGAACGTATCGAACTCCTGGACAAGCCAGGGCCACGGCAGGGAAGGGCGGGATCCGTCGATGGTTATGACATGCCGCCCGGGAACGGGGCGAACTAGGCTCGTCAAGTCTTCGCCTGGCTCAAGCGGCTTGGGCGCATCAGGCGCATCGGTTCGGGTACGGGCTGGGGCAGGTGTAGCCGAAGGTGGCGCTGGCGACGTCGAGGACGCGCTCTGTGACACGGAAGATGACACGGAAGATGTGGACGGCGGCGCTAGCGGCGGTGTAGGTAAATGCGTCTCAGACGAAGGTTCAGGTGACGATGAGGGCGAGGCCGCAGGTGCAGTCGGAGATGACCCATCGCCGGTCGCCGGCGCGCTCGCGCCCATTGCGGCGATGCTGTCGATGTACACGGTTCCGGCTCCCTGCATTTCGGGCTTGAACTCAACCAGGTACACTTGCGCAAGCCACGCCGGCCCTGCCAGCTCCGAAGGCAAGCCCGCCTGTACGTAACGCCAGCCTGTCCAGTGCATCCGCGGGAAGTCTATGGGGAACCGGTTTCCCGCCTCGTCCGCTACCGTGGCCCGGAGCCAATGCCCGCCTCCATCCCCCCACACCCACATGCCTATGATACGTGTGCCCTCCGGCAGCGAAATCGGTTCAGACGGCTTGAGATAGACTGCACGTGTCGCATCCGGGCTGTTGAAGTCGTAGCTGAGCATCGCAGCCAGCCCTGCGGGCGCGGGCGACGGCAGGCCTGGCAACGTAACGTCGAGTTCTGTATCGGGCGGCGCGGCGAAGGATGCCGAATGCTTCACGCTCGGAGATGAAGATGACGATCGCCAGCCGGCCCAGCCCGGTGCGTCCACGTTGTCAAAACCTTCAATCAGGATGGGCCCGAATGCGGCCTCCACGCTCGGCGAAGCGTCGGATCCGGGCGCGGGCGCGGGCTGATTGACTCGCACTCCAAATGAGACTGTGTTACTGCGTTCCACGATCAACTCGCCTGATGAATGCGGCCTGGTCCAGACTGCAGTGGCCTCGATCTCGAACCGGCCAGGCGTCTGTGGACACAAGGTGGCGCTCTGGGTATCGGTCGAGACTGCCCAGACCCCGGACTCGAGGCTTGCAGGGTCACGTCCACGCAGGGACTTTGGGGGGATCACATTCCACCTGACTTCGACTGTGTGGAGTGTATCTGGATCGACCATGCGCATCAGGCTGTCGTAGAGCCGGGCCGACAGTAGGAGTTGGCGGCCTGCTTCGACCTGGAGATCCTGCTCTACGAGGTGCGCCGGTCCGCCCTGGACGGCGGCTGCGAGGGACGGGCGGTCGCCCAAATGGGCTCGGCTTTGGAGTTCATCCGCCGATATCAAGAGGAATGCGATGTCAGGCTCGGCCTCATTGCCTGCGGCCGGCGGAAGTGCCTGCACACCTACTACATACGGCACCGGTCTTTGCGATGCGCCTGACGGCCGGTTGGCCAGTACTATCTCGCCGGAGAAGGGGTCGCGTACGACGGCTGACGATGACCCTCCGCCGTCCAGATTCAGCGCGTTCCAAGCGCCGAGCGAACGCATGAGCTCTGCAAGCTCGCTCAGGGTCAGCCCGCGTGCCATTGATTGCCGGCCGTCTGCTACCACGAGCAGCAAGGTTCGGCTGTCCTGTGTGAGCCCGGCTGCGCTGCGCGGCGCCGCGAAGAGCGACTGGATGCCTGTATGCTTCCATAAGTCGGACGCGATAACGCCGTCGCGGAGCAGCACTGGTTTGCCTGAGAATGCCGCAATGATGTTCTCGGCGTCAGGGCGCAACTGTCCCGAGATCTCCACCGCGTCTCCCACAGAGAGGGAGGCGGCGGAAGTGGCTGCGCTGCCTCTTGCGGCCAGATAGATGAGGCCCAGCTCCTCAGATGTTGAGGACGGCGCGGGGCGCGGCCACCCGGCGATCCGAGACTGGACAACTCCGTCGCGAATGGCGATGCACGTTACCCCGTTGGTGGGCGGGTTGCGCAGCCATGACCAGTGGCCGGTGTACAATACCGCCCCGTTTGCCGGCACTGAGACTTCGTTCACCGCTGAAATCGGTATCTTGAGCCCGCCCGGGCCAATCAGCTGACCAGACCAGCTCCAGCTGCCCAGGATGCCCGTTTCGCCTGCGATGGCCATCGACGCGAAGTCGGGATCGTTGCGCGGTGAGCGCACCAACTGGCCGTCTGCGATGAGCAGCGAAAGCGGTGCTCCGGTGACGCCGGCATCGAAGAAGTCGCCGTTGATTGCGGCCACCAGACCGGCTGCTTCGGTGATCTCCGTGGCCTTGGCGGGCGAGGTCAGCACACCACCGGCAAGGGCCGGTCCTACCGTAACGTAGGGGGAGGTCAGGTCGACTCGGATGATCGACAGGCCGACCCATCCCGCGCCAGTTACGGCGCTGCGTCGCTCGAATGAAACACCCGGCGCGAGTGGAATCGACAGCGATTTGGCAAGCAGCTCATCGGCAATGCCCGCCGCTGCGGACTTGACAGGGACTGCGGCGGGCAGGGCAATTATTGAGGCGACGGCGATAGCGACGATGACGGCACGTGTCAGTGCCCCTGCCCCAGCTGCATGTCTTGGTGTTTTGGTATATCGTAATCGCATCATATCACATCACAGTAGTTGCACAGAGTCTCGCAGACTCTCGCAGAATCGTGCAGAATCATGCAGGATCACGGCCGATCGCCGATCAGCGTGCGTAGCCGGGCTTGCGGCGTTCCAGAAAGGCTGACATCCCTTCTTTCGGATCATCGGTCTCGAAACACCTGCCGAACTCAAGCGCTTCGCGCTCATACGCCTTGATGCGTGTGGCCATCGCTCGTTTGGCATGAGCTAGGGCCACAGGGCTGCGCGTCGCCAGTTCGGCAGCGATCTCGCGAGCTCGAGCCATCAAGGATTCGCGCGGCATCACTTCTGATACTAATCCCATGGATAGCGCATCTGCCGCGTTCACCTGCCTGCCGGTTAGGATCAGGTAGGCCGCACGGGCTCGGCCTATTGTAGCAGGAAGGCGCACACTGCCTCCAAAGCCGGGGATTATGCCCAGACCCGTCTCTGGTTGGGCGAATCGGGCGTTTTCTGAGGCGATCCTTATGTCGCACGCCAGGGCAAGTTCACATCCGCCGCC